>CANCGU010000324.1 GCA_947377705.1 Comamonadaceae bacterium | reverse complement strand
CCCTGCACAACCCAGCTTGGGCGCGGGCGAAGTGGCAGCGGGCCCGGTCGGCGCGGCCATTGCCAATGCCGTGGTGCATGCGCTGGGTGTGCGCCCGCGCCATTTGCCGATGACACCCGATCGTTTGTTGCGGGTGATTCACGCGCAGGGGTGATCAGATTTGCGCAAGGCGTATGGGCCGTAGCGTCGATTTCAAAAAACGCAGCACCAATGAGTTTGCGCCAAGCTATGGCGTAAAGTTCTCACTTCGTTGCAAAGGAAGCCGCGTATATGTTGAAAGGATTTTTGTCTTGGTTGCTAAGCTTTATTTTTAAAGTCTGCGCGGCCATGACGCTATCAGTTTTGACGTATTTTTTTGTGCTAAAAAATATCCATCTCGAATTTTACGCATATCAACACAGAATAAAGAGAAATGAATTATGGGCAGGTGATGGTTTTGGTCTGGCGCTAGAAACGATTTTGATTTTTTCTGTGGAATTCATTTTATTTTGGTATTTTATTAGCTTCATTCAAAAGAAATTTAAATGAGAAAAAATGAGCTTTGACTAAATTACTTTAATTGAATTTCAATATTCCATTAATTTGAAAATTGCATGTAGCTTTTGGTTCTGGGCTGCGCTCTCCGCTCTCATTCGATCCTCGATAAAACGCTTAATTTCATGAGAATCATATAGGTTCGCCTGTACAACAGCTCGAAACTCCTTAAAAATTTGAACGCTTTTCGGGTCGCGGACGGGCTTGGGTGAAGCGTTCAAGGCTTCATTTGAAAGCCTCAACAGTTGTCGGATAGGTTGAATCGACAGCTTTATTCGATGATCCGATCGCATAATTTGGAGCTGTACCCTTTTTTTTCCGTCCGGCCCTGTGCCATCGTCCCGCTCGTCGAGGATACCTAATCCCGTTCGAATGCGCTTACCGTTTCGTTGCTCAATGCAGATAATGTCTCCGCGCGTGAATCCACTGTATGCATAGAGATTCTCAACACAGTTGAGGTACTGAAGATCGTTCAACTGCCAAACGTCATCCCTATTTGATACATCGCAGTAGTCAGATTTCTTGTGTCCTATCTTATAAGCTTTCTTATCGTAGAGCACCAGAAGATGCCGTGCGGATAGAGGCAGGAAAATCTGAAGCCCAGTATTCGCAAGCCCTACATTGCCACCAATGCTTGGGTCGGAACCCTCAAAACACTGATTGTAAAAAACCACCGGATTGTCGCTCGTGATGAACTCAACGTCAGTACGGTTGATCAGCACCTTCATCGTCAAGTCCATTGCCAAAAACACTACCTGCGCAGTACTCCGAAGCGCCTCTGCCGCTGGATTTATGAGGTTGATCTTCACATTGCGTAGTTGCTCTTTGTTAAGGGAGTTGTTTTTTTCAAGAACCGCTCGCGCAAGCTTATCGGCGATGTCGTTGTACAAGTTGGCCGCGTGCTTAGTTCGGCTGTGCAAGAAGAGGGTAAAAACAAGTAAGTCGATCCACGAACCACTATGCGGTTTTGGAACGTGGTTGGTATCAAGAATACTGCGAATAATGTGTGCGGCAATCCCCTCCAAGTCTTGGAAAGAATTTTCTATTTTAAGGTCTTGGCCGTAAAAATACGACTCTGAACATTGAGATTTGATGGGAGCGTTTCGAATCGCTTGTTTCGACGAAATATTGTAAAGATGAATAGATTTTCTCTCGCCAGACGCGAAGTTTCGCAAATAAATACGAGGAACGTAGTGTTGATTTTTCTTTTTTGTCGACACGGTGGAGTCTGGTAAATTAATTAGGGTAATTCGAGTACGCTAAAAAACTGGATTACAACTCCATTTTTTATGTATGTTACAAGACTCATTCTAGAAATTCCAAACAGAGATACTACCCCCTGTGAGTCCAAAGCGGTGAATAGATACTCCTCCGCCTTGATGAAGTTTATAATGATAGTGCTTGGCCGTAGTGGCACGAACTTCACCTTAAACGTGACACTTCTGAATAAACCTGCGGCTTGAGGCTTGAGGCTTGAGGCTTGAGGCTTGAGGCTTGAAGTTTGAAGTTTGAAGTTTGAAGTTTGAAGTTTGAATACGCAGTAGACCCCGAAAAATTCATTTTTAGTAATTGGCCCATTGCATTGCACTGGATTTGAGTTGATTTCATAAAAAAAATCTAGAGCTTTGAATTCTGAATTCTGTATGCGTATTGATGTTCCGATGTAACTGCAACTGATTGGCACCGATCAAATTGTGATGTTGAATGTTTGGGTGTAGTGAATATGCGCGCCAGTTGCGGCGGCGTATCTCCAGCGTGTCCATGACGATGGCTCGTGCTGCCATGTCCATTAAAACTTCGGTTACCTCGCAGGCAGTATGCATCAGCCATGCCACGGTAATGGGTGCATGCGCTGGGCGTGCGACCCAGGCACTTGCCGATGACCCCCGATCGACTGCTGCAAGTGATTCACGCGCAAGCGTGATCATCAATGAACAACAGCCCATGGCCTTGAAAAGGCGATGGCGCGTTCACTCAAACAAAGTGGCAATTCGCGCAAGCACTTCGTCCATGATGGGCTCTGGCAAGGTATCCACTTTGCGTCCGTGACGCGCTGCCAAGTCGATCACGCGTGGTTGATCACAGCGAATCACGCCCGTGGTCTTGATGCCCGCAATCGGCACAGCAAAACCCAGCCTGCGTGCGAACTCACCGCCGTTGGTAATGGGGAGCACCACAGGCAGTTTTGTGGCTTGGTTGAATTCACCTTGGGACACGATCACCACAGGCCGACTGCCGCGCTGCTCTCGCCCCTCGGTCGGATCCAGCGACACCAAATAGATATCGCCGCGTTTCATATCAGCTCACCACCTACAGCAGGCGCATTGACCCATTCACGCTCCTCGCTGCTGGGGGCTT
Organism: Comamonadaceae bacterium; assembly: GCA_947377705.1. Next base: position 516 of record CANCGU010000324.1, on the reverse strand, counting down.
GTGAATAATCGGAAGCGGCCAGCAGCTCTGCGAGGGTATAGCGCAATCTTGGCTTGGGCTCGACCACCAAGCGGCCATGGTCCACCGCCAAGCCAACCATCGCACCTGCATGTAGCTGTAACTGGTCAAGGAAAACGGGTGGAACCGCCAGCATCACCGAGCCCCCGACCTTGCGCAAATTGGTTGTGTGCATGATGTCACTCCAAATGGGAAGTTATATCCCAGTATAACCTCCCGGCACGCCTCACACCTTGCCCAACGCCTTCAACACTTTCTCAGGCGTGAACGGCTGCGACACCACCTGCGCCTTGAACGGGGCCAGTGCATCGTTGATCGCGTTCATCACCGCCGCCGGGGCGCCGGCCGTGCCGGCTTCGCCCGCACCTTTGGCACCGAGCTGGCTGCTCTTGGTGGGGGTCTGCACGTGGGCCAAGTGGATGTCGGGCATCTCAGCGCACATGGGCACCAGATAGTCCGCCATGTTGGCGTTGAGCATCAGGCCTTGGTTGTCGTAGA
>CANCGU010000323.1 GCA_947377705.1 Comamonadaceae bacterium | reverse complement strand
AGCTCTCTCATTGATAGCCCCTCGTAGGGCTATGTAGCTGCTCAAAGCGGGTGTAACTGGTACATTGCCTGCTGTTGTCAAAATACGCAGAGAAAATTTTTGCTCGCTATGAAATACAAGTCTAAAAAAGTTACAAAAAAGAGTTTGATTTGGGTGGCTGTGGCCCTTGCGTTGTCCGGTGGTGCAGCCAAATATTTTTGGCCAGTTGATAGCGCACAGGCTAAATCTGTGGTCCAAACGGTGACCACGTTTGTCGTCGAGCAGCGTGACTTCCCTGTGGTCTTAGATGCAACGGGTAGCACGGTGGCCACCAACATCGTTGACATTCGTCCGCAAGTGACCAATGTGGTGGCTAAGGTTCACATCAAAGAAGGCCAAATGGTCAAAGCGGGTGACATGCTGATTAGCTTGGATGACCGTGCCGACCGCGCCAATTACGACAAAGCGCAAGCCACTGCAGACGATGCCCAGCGCCAACTCAACCGGGCTGAAGAGCTGCTGCGTCAACAGTTTGTGGCGCAAGGTGCGGTTGACACCGCACGCGCGAATGCGCAAGCCGCTCAAGCCGCTGCGCGTGCTGCCCAAGCTGCTTTGAGCTATGACAACATTCGCTCACCCATCACAGGGCGTGCGGGCATCATCAACGTGTTCCCTGGTGCACTAGTGCAGCCCGGCAACACGGTGTCTACCAGCACCACCGCGACCACCACCACCACCCAAGGTGCGATGGTCACCATCACACAGCTAGACCCGATGAACGTTCAGTTCACTGTCCCTGAAAGTGCTTTGCCTGCTTTGTTTGCTGCGCAGCAAGCAGGTCAAACGCCGACCATTAACTTTCAAATGGGCGATGGCAAAAAGCGTGAAGGCAAGGTTTATGTGATTGACAACCAAGTCGACCAAGCCATTGGTGCAGTCAAGGTCAAGGCGGTGGTGAATAACGCTGACCACACATTAATTCCTGGCCAGTTCGTACGGCTGCAGGTCAAAGCCGGTAGTTTCAAAGATGTGTTGGTGGTGCCTTCGCAAGCCGTCGTGACGAATGCTCGTGGCGACCAAGTGTTTGTGGTGGATGCCGAAAATACGGTGACCTTGAAGCCTGTCAAAGTGCAAACCCAAAGCCAAGGCTTTGCGGTCATCACTGGCATCAATGCCGGCGATAAAGTGGTGGTGGAAGGCAAACAAAACTTGCGCCCCAATAGCAAAGTGAAAGAGGCCGCAGCCAAAGGAGAAGCCAAGGGCGATGCGAAGCCACAAGAAAAGGCGGATGCCAAGCCTGAAGCCAAGCCAGAAAACAAAGCCGAAGCACAAAAATGACGATTTCAGAACTCTGCATTCGTCGTCCTGTGATGACGATTCTGCTGTCCATGGCGACAGTGGTAGCCGGTGTCATTGCGTACACCAAAATTCCCGTGGCGGCGCTGCCTAGTTTTAACAGCCCGGTCATTCAGGTGTCGGCTACGTTGTCGGGCGCTAGTCCAGAAAACATGGCAGCTTCTGTGGCCTTGCCCTTGGAGAAAGAGTTCTCCACGATTGACGGTATCACCGTCATCAGCTCAACCAACTTCTTGAGCACCACCAGCATCACGCTGGAATTCAACAACGACCGAGACATCGACAAAGCGGCTGTGGACGTACAGGCTGCCTTGTTGCGAGCCCAGCGTCGCCTTCCCATTGAGATGACCACGCCGCCGTCGTACCGCAAGGTCAACCCTGCTGATGCGCCGGTGTTGTTCATGACCTTGAATTCTCCAGCGATGGATTTGTTCGAGGTCAGCGACTATGCGGAAAACCTGATTTCTCCAAATTTGTCCACCATCGATGGTGTGGCGCAAGTCTTGGTCTATGGTCAAAAACGATATGCGGTTCGCGTTCGCGCCAACCCCGCCAAGCTGGCCTTGAATAATTTGACGATGGACGATGTAGCCCAAGCGGTCAACAAAGCCAACTCAAATTCACCTGTGGGTGTGTTGGATGGCCCTCGTCAAGCGTTGACGATTTATGCCAACCCGCAATTGGTTCGTGCTAAAGAATTTGCAGACTTGCTCATCGCACAACGCAATGGTGTGCCTATTCGTTTGTCGGACGTAGCAGTGGTGAGCGAAAGCTATGAACAAGTTAAGACCAGCGGTTCGTTCATGGGGGAGCGGTCAGTCATGATTGCGGTGCTGCGCCAGCCCAGTGCCAACACTGTGTAGGTGGTGGACGGTATTCGCCGCATGATTCCGCAGTTCGAAAAGCAAATGCCTGCATCCATGCAGATCAACTTGCTCAACGACCGCTCTCTGTCGATTCGCGAATCTATTCACGACGTGAACTATACCTTGGCCTTGACCATTGTGTTGGTGGTGTTGGTGATCTTCTTGTTCTTGAAGCACGCAGCAGCCACCATCATTCCGGCTTTGAGTTTGCCGGTCTCGTTGATTGGTGCGTTCTTCTTGATGTACTGGCTGGGCTTTAGCTTAGACAACGTGTCGCTGCTGGGTATCACGCTAGCCGTGGGTTTGGTGGTGGATGACTCCATCGTGGTGCTTGAGAACATCGTGCGCTATGTAGAAGAGGGCATGCACCCTTTGAAAGCTGCGTTGAAGGGCAGTAAAGAAGTGGGCTTCACCATCATCTCGATTTCAATTTCGTTGGTGGCTGTGTTCATTCCTATCTTCTTCATTCCTGGGCCTATTGGTCTGCTGTTCCGTGAGTTTGCTGTGGTGGTGTCGTTGTCCATTCTGGTGTCGGCCATCGTGTCGCTCACCTTGGTGCCCATGTTGTGCAGCCGCTTCTTGCCCAAGCATGGTGAAGAGCCTAAGGACTACTGGATCACTGTCAAGTTCGATGAAATTTTCCATGCAGTGCTGCGCAAGTACGAGTCCACCTTGGATTGGTGTTTGGCCCATCAGCGTCATGTGTTGGGTGTGGCCATTGGCACGTTTGTGGTGACCATTGCCATGTACATCTGGGTGCCTAAAGGTTTCTTCCCTGAAGAAGACTTGGGTCAAATTTTGATGACCACAGAAGCTGCAGAAGACATTTCGTTTTCAGCCATGTTGGCTTTACAAGACCAGGCCGCTGAAATGGTCAAGAACGACCCCAACGTGCAGAGCATGGTGTCGTTTGTGGGCGGGGGTGGTGCCAGTGGCAACTTACCCAACAACGGCCGCATGTTCTTGAACCTCAAGCCCAAGAGCGACCGTGCACCGATGCAAAAAGTGCTGGAAGGTTTGCGAAGCAAGTTTCGCACTTTGCCTGGCTTGAACGTCTACATGCGTCCTATCCAGAACTTGCAGCTCGGCGGCAAGGTCAGTAAAAGCCGCTACCAGTTCATCTTGCAAAGCGTGGGCTTTGACGGTGTGAACGAATGGTCTGAAAAGATGGTGCGTCAAATGCGTGCAGACCCCATCTTTCGCGACGTTACCACCGACTCACAGCTCAAAGGCTTGAACGTGTTGGTCGACATCAAC
>CANCGU010000322.1 GCA_947377705.1 Comamonadaceae bacterium | reverse complement strand
CTGGGTGTGGTGTTTGGCGCCATTGCCCAGCGCACCCACTTCTGCACCATGGGGGCGGTGGCCGACGTGGTGAACATCGGCGACTGGACCCGCATGCGCATGTGGGCCATGGCCGCCGGTGTGGCCATGCTGGGCTTCAACGCCATGGTGGGCCTGGGCTGGGTGAAGGCGGCCAACAGCGTGTATGCCGCGCCGGCCCTGTTGTGGGCATCGCACCTGGTGGGCGGGCTGATGTTCGGCGTGGGCATGGTGATGGCCTCGGGCTGCGGCAGCAAGACGCTGGTGCGCATCGGTGGCGGCAACCTCAAGTCGGTGGTGGTATTTGTGGTGATGGGCGTGAGCGCTTTTGCCACACTCAAAGGCATCACCGCCGTGCTGCGTGTGAACACGGTGGACACTGGGTTCACCGAAATTCCCACGGGGGCAACCCTCGGGTTCTTGGCCATTCCTGGCTTGGGTTACATCTTGGGCGGGGTTTTGCTTGTGCTGACGCTTCGCCACAAAGACTTTTGGACCCTGGACAGCCTTTTGGCAGGCGTCGGGGTAGGCGGCCTTGTGGTCGCCATGTGGTGGGTCAGTGGCCATTTGGGCTTTGTGCCAGAACATCCAGAAACCTTGGAGGCTGTTTATTTGGCGACCAGTTCGGGGCGCATCGAAGCCTTGAGTTTTGTGGCGCCTGTTGCGTCCACCTTAGACTGGCTGATGTTCTACAGCGACCAATCTAAGGTGCTGACGACAGGCGTGGTCGCCGTAGCGGGGGTCGTTTTGGGCTCTGCCGCCTCGGCGCTGCTGAGCCAAACTTTCCGCTGGGAAGGCTTTGCCGATGCGCGCGATTTGGGCCAACACCTGTTTGGCGCCGTCTTGATGGGCGTGGGCGGGGTGACCGCGATGGGCTGCACATTTGGCCAAGGCTTGAGCGGCATTTCGACTCTGAGCCTCAATGCGGTCATGGCGTTGGCCGCTATCTTGGTGGGGGCTGTGGTTTCGTTGCGCCAACAAGCCGCACGCTTGGAGCGCACCGCCTGTGCTTGAACCTTCTGTCACCGACCGCCGTTTTGGCGGTTTAGAACGTTTGTATGGCGTCAACGGCGCGGCACGTATTCGTGCCGCGCATGTGGTGGTCGTGGGCGTGGGTGGGGTGGGGTCGTGGACGGTGGAGGCCTTGGCGCGCAGTGGGGTGGGGCACTTGACCCTGATTGACCTCGACAACGTGTCCGAGTCCAACATCAACCGACAAATTCATGCCCTCGATGACACAGTGGGCATGGCCAAAGTCGAAGCCATGCGCCAGCGCATGGCCCACATCAACCCTGCGTGTGTGGTGACCTGTATCGAAGACTTTGTGGAACCCACCAACTGGCCCAGTATCTTGAATGGCGCAACGGTTGATGCCGTGGTTGACGCCTGCGATCAGGTCAAAGCCAAAACCGCCATGGCCGCTTGGGCCTTGAAGCAACGTGGCTTGTTTATCACGGTGGGTGCCGCTGGCGGCAAGCGACTGGCACACAAAGTGGACATCGACGACTTGTGCCACACCAGCCACGATCCGCTCTTGGCCAAACTACGCTACAACCTTCGCCGCGAACACGGTGCTGCGCGTGATGGCAAAAAAATAGGCATTGCCTGTGTGTTCAGCCGTGAGGCGGTGGCACCGCCTGATGCCAGTTGCGACGTGCAAGGCGACGGCTCATTGAACTGCAGTGGCTACGGTTCTGTGGTCAGCGTGACGGCGACTTTTGGTCAATGCGCTGCGGGATGGGTGCTCGATCAAATTTCTTCCCGCCCATTGCCAAAACCGTGAAAAATGCGTTATACTTTTAGGCTTCGCGGGGTACGAAACAAACGTCAAATACCTCGTGTGATGGGACCATAGCTCAGTTGGTAGAGCAGCGGACTTTTAATCCGTTTGTCGTGGGTTCGACCCCCGCTGGTCCCACCAAAAAATCTTAAAAGGACTTAGAGAAATCTAAGTCCTTTTTTCATTTCTGCGATCGTTATAAGTTATTTATTAAATTCATTAAAAATACGATTAATCTTATGTAAACAATGTTTTCGACAAAAAAGACGCGCGCGCAAGAGCAGGGCCTAGCCGCAGTTGCTAGACCATGCCCTTCCATTGCGAAGGAGTCAGTAACGAGAGACGCTTAAACGACGGCGGTGTGGCCAGACAAATAGCTGGCGTAGTTGTCCGTCAATTGGTTGTAGGCACTGGCGGCTTCATCAAACTTATTTTGTTTTTGCAGCAACCAGCCAAAATTAAACCAAGCCACATGCTTACACTCACCTTTGCCGTGTTTGAGCCATTGGCGATATAACTCAATCGCCTCTTGGTGTCGGCCCGATGCTTCAAGCATTTCTGCGGCTTGTGTCAGCTCTTCTTGTGTGAAGTTGGTCAGGTTAGCGCCTGATAAATGTTGGTTTGTCATGATTCACTCCTATGCAATCAAAAAATCTACCATCAATCAAGCATGATTCATGCCAACGAGAAATTGACAGTGGCGCTTAAAACTATGAATAAATCAAATTTACTTGCTTTGTCTTTGTTGGCGTGCATGCCGCTCGTTCAGGCGGCTGAGTTAGCCACCTTTGACGAAATTCGAGCCAGATACCAAAACTACCGCGATCCCACGCGTTTGTCCTATCTGTACAACCGATGTGCTGCTTTGCAGCTCAATGTGTCCGCCCTTTTAGAACGAAAAGGTGAGAAAGCAGGTGCCAAAGACTTTGAAAACTTGGCGCAGCACTACATGGTTCTGTCCGAAGCCAATGAGCGTGAGATTGACAAAAAGCGTGGCATGGCAAGCAAAGAAACCATGAAAACCATCCATCGCAATGTCGGCAATGTGTCGGAGGTGTACAGCAAACGCCTGCGAGACAACTTTGCCAAACGCGGTGAATACATTGTGGGTGACACCCAACTTGAATCCGAGCTGGCCGAATGCAACCTGCCTGACGTTTTTAAGAAAAAGGCAATCGGTCAATAGAACTTGCCAGGCACGCGCTATGCTTGGACAGTCTTGAATTGACTCATTTCAGGGGGTTTTATGCGTTACAAACGCTCGGTTTTAGCCATTTTGGCCGTTCTAAGCGCCAGCTCTTGGGCACAAAATATCCCCGACGCCGGCGCGCTGATGCGCCAAACCGAGCAAATGCTCAGGCAAGATCAAATGCAGCGCAACGCCCAAATGCGACCGCCTTTGCCGCCAGAGCTGGTTCTGAACGACGCCACCTTGGTCACCGTTCAGCGCTTTAAGTTCAATGGCAATCAGCGCTTGACCACCGATCAGCTGGCAGCGCTGACCGCGCCTTTCGCCAACCGACCCTTGAACCAGCACGACTTGCAGCAGCTCACCCACACCGTATCCGAGGCTTACCGCCAAATCGGCTGGTTGGTGCAGGCCTACATTCCTCGTCAGGATTTCAAAAATGCCGAGATGACGCTGCAAATCATCGAAAGTATTCCTCCCAATCGATCTCCCCAATAAGCGCTAATAGGCATTAGGCCTAATTTCCCCTAGAAAAAGCGTCAAAAAACGGCAAGGCACGAAATTTGCATTAACTCAACCCTTATGGTTGTTTTAGTTCTCATTTTGTGAAATTAACTCGGTCGCGACTCATTGCTGCGATTGCCTTCCTGTGTCTTTTGGCCGGGTCGTTGGACATCTACGACCCCGTTTTGCCCAAAAACGCAGGTCAAGTGCTGCGCGCGATCGAGAAAAAAACCGACCTCCCGGTGACCCAATGGGCCGAGGCCATCACCGGCATTCCGATTGATAAACCCACGCCCCATGAGGCCTACGCCCCAGGCACGGTCGGTGCCGCCATGGAAAAAATGGTGGAAGAGAAAGAAGTGGCAGAAGCTGCTAAAGCACAAATCACCCTGAAATCCATTAATTTCCAAGGCGTCACCATCTTGGGCGATATGGAGCTCAAAGAACTCGTCAAACCCTTCATTGACGTTCCCATGAGCTACGAAGACATGCTTGAAATTGGCATGGCCGTTGAGTCGTATTACCGACGCAACAACTACCTGGCCCGCGCCATTTTGCCGCCGCAAGACCTGACCGATGGCGTTTTGGTGGTCGATGTCATTGAATCTGTGTTCTCCAAAGTCGAAATCGAACAAGAACTGGCCGACTTGCCCAATACACAAGCGCATGTGGCGGCCATCATCGAAGCCCAGCAACGCACGGGTGAGCCATTCAACGCCAAATCCATTGACCGCGCCTTGGCCTTGGCCAATGATGTTCCAGGCATCAGCGTCCAGGGGTCTCTGCGCCAAGGCCGCGAACCTGGCGAAACCGAGTTACTTCTTAAGTTGTACCAGGGTCGCACACGCCAAGCTGAGTTGACCATGGACACCGCAGGTTCCCGTTCGACGGGCTTCTTGCGCGTCATGGCCAGCATGACCTGGTTCAACCCCAAGGACATGGCCGACTTGCTGAACATCGTGGCCGTTCACACCAAGGGCAGCGACTATGCGCGATTGGCTTACAGCGTGCCAGTCGGGGTAGACGGATGGCGCATGGGCTTTAACCTGTCCGCCATGAAGTATGAAGTCGTGGTCGGCGAGGAGGGCATCTTGGGTGCCGTCGGCCATTCCATCACCAAAGGCATGGAGTGGTTGTATCCGCTCATCCGCAGTGACGACCGCAGCGCGACGGTCAGCCTGACCGCCGACATCAAAAACTTCAAAAACACCTCGGCCCAGAGCCAGTTGATCTCACACTATGAGACCCAGGTGGCTGCCGCACAGGTTTCGGGCTTCGTCCGTGACCTCAATCCGGGTGGCGGATCGGGAACTTACGCATTACAACTGTCGTACGGCAACGTCAATCTAGATGGTTCCCCAAGTTTGCAAACAGACCAAACAGGTGTCAAAACCGCAGGCAATTTCAGCAAACTGCGGGTCACGGGTACTTGGCTGCAGCCGATCACCGCCGAAACATCGGCCTTTGTCTCGTACACAGGCCAATTGGCAGACAAAAACCTGGACTCCTCAGAAAAGATGCAACTCGGGGGCATGGGCGGCGTGCGCGCCTACCCCACGGGCGAAGGCTCGGGCGTCGATGGTCAGCTTGTGCAGCTTGAGTTACGGCACAACCTCGAGTCGGGCATCAACCTCGCTGGCTTCTACGACTGGGGCCAAATTTGGCTTCAACACGACCCGTCCTACCCAGGCGGGCCGCAAAACAACCGAAATACCTACAGGGGATTTGGCGCCAGCATGGGATATACCAACGACGATGGCGTGAACTTCAAAGCCACTTGGGCACGCCGCCAAGGCCACAACCCCAACCCGACCCAAACGGGTACCGACCAAGACGGCACACGCGATCGCAATCGCTACTGGCTGCAAGTCACGGTTCCATTTTGACCTCAAGAAATCCCCAGCCGAGCCGAATCGGAATGGCTATGTCACGCGCCGTTCAAACACGCCCCTATCAAACAGACGTTTTCACACGTCTGGGCGTCGAGCCGCGTGAATCTTTATGTGCAATCACCTTTGCCCTTGGCGCTGGCTTACTTTGCGCACCAGCAGTGGCCCAAAATCAAGCTCCCACTGTTCAGTTGCCCACGGGCGGCCAAGTCAGCGCGGGTCAAGCCACGATCAGCCAATCAGGCAATACGCTCAACATCAACCAAACCAGCCCCAAAGCGGTGGTGGATTGGGGCAGCTTCAACCTCAGCAAAGACGCCACGGTCAACTTTCAGCAGCCCAACGCCCAGTCAGCCACGCTCAACCGCGTGAACGACACGCAGCCTAGCCAAATCTTGGGCCGCATCACGGCGCCGGGCCAAGTCATCTTGGTCAACCCGCAAGGTGTGTACTTTGGTAAGTCTGCCAGTGTGGATGTGGGTGGTTTAGTAGCATCTACCCACGATGCCGTGAACAAAGAGTTCATGGAAGGCCAAATCAAGCTCAGCCGCAACGGCGCCACAGGCAAGGTCGAAAACGAGGGCGCACTTCGCGCCGCTTTGGGCGGCTACATCGCCATGCTGGCGCCCGAAGTGCGCAACAACGGCATCATTGTGGCCAACCTTGGCACCGTTGCTTTGGCCGCGGGTGAAACCTTTGAGCTTAAATTTGACGGTGGTGGTGCCCTGAGCAACGTGCGTGTTTCAGCCGCCGCGATCAATACCTTGGTTGAGAACAAAAGTGCCATCAAAGCGCCGGGTGGCCTCATCATCATGTCTGCCCAGTCCGCCAGCCGATTGCAAAGTGGCGTGGTCAACAACAGCGGCAGCATTGAAGCCGCAGGCATGGTTCGCAAAGCCGGTCGAATTTTGCTGGAAGCCACCAGCAGCATCTTCAACAGCGGTGTCATTCATGCCAACGCAACGGGAGGCGCTGACGGCGGCCCCGCTGGCACCATCAACCTCAATGCGCCTGATGTGCAAAACAGCGGCACCGTGTCAGCGGCAAACTTTTTCCCAGAGAGCGGCAAGTTAGCGGCAGATGCTGGCCGCATCAGTATTCAGGCAGAAACTTTCACACAAACCAGCACCGGTCTATTAGATGTTTCGGCGATCGCTGCCCAATCCGGTGTCATTGACATCGTTACAGCACAAGCCATGGCCTTGAGCGGTCGGGTGTTTGCCAACGGTGTCGTGACCGATCCTGCACAAATCGTGGCGGACGCCTTGGGCGGCAGCATTCATTTGCAAGCCACACGCCGCATTGACTTAACCACCGCAGTGCTAGACGCCTCGGGCGAAGGCGGAGGCGGGCGCATTCACATCCAAGCCGATGGCGCACCCGCCGACCCCATCACCCCCGGCCAGCCCCTGCGCGGCGCGGTACTCTTGCGCAGCAACACCGAGTTGCGCGTCGGCAGCCTGCGCGCATTGGCCGGCCGTGTTGAAGTGGAGGGCGACGACATCACCCTAGAAGGCGCCACCCGCATGGACGCCACAGGCGCCACCGGCGGCGGTGTGGTGCTGATGGGCGGCGACTGGCAAGGTGGGGGCGCATTGCGCCAAGCCTCTCGTGTCAGTATGAGCGCCGACAGCGTGATAGACGCCAGCGCTACCGACAACGGCAATGGCGGCCAAGTGGTGTTGTGGAGCGACATACAAAACGTCGCCTCAATGACGACGCTGGCGGGCATCATCAACGCCACCAGTGGCGCAAATGGCGGCAACGGCGGCAAAGTGCAGACGGCAGGTAGGCAAATTGACACCCTAGCCCTAACCCTCAACATCTCAGCAGCCAAAGGCGCAGGCGGGTTGTGGCAAATAGACGCTGATCAATACGCCATAGACGCTGCAGCCGCAGACCATATCGCCGGCGTGTTGAACTCCGGGGCGAGCGTGACGGTGAGTTCGGGTGACCTTGTACTTAATAGTGCGATCAAAAAATCAGCTGGGGGCGATGCCACCCTGACACTCAAAGCCAACCACGGCATTTCAGTAGGACCGAGCGGGAGTGTCATGGCAGGGGCGGGCAACGTCACCCTCATCACCCCCGCCATTTTGAACAACACCCTCAGCGTCGCGACCACGGGCGTGCTCACCCTTGCACCCAACGCGTCCAATGCTTGGTCTAGCTTTGATTGGGCTGGTGCCTACAACACGATCAACACCGTGGCCGGCAACAACGCCAATGTCCCTCCAGCCCCCTCAACCGGTCCAGACTTCACGCTCAACAACGTTGGCGGCTCGGGCGCTGGCCTAAAAATTACCAACTTAGCCGACCTTGGCGGCTTGAACATCGGGCACTACACAGACGCATCAGGCGTGACCACGCGCAGTTCTGCGAACTTGACGGTCACAAACGCCATAAAAATCGCGGGCCCAATTCAGCTCTACGGCGGCAGCGTCTCGGTCAACGCAGAACTGGCGAGCACGCTGGCAGGGGCTGGTATTTCCGTTTTCGGTGCTGGGCAGGTGAGCCTCGCGGCTGACAAGTCCATCCAGACAGTTGGTGGCGATATCCACTTGCGTGCTGACACCATCCTTTTGGGTGCCAAGTCATTGCTGCGTGCCAACAGCCCGCTCGGCGTGGCGGGTCGCGTAGCGCTAGAGGGAGACGACATCACGCTCGCCAGCGGCACCCACATTGAGGCTCTAGGCGCCACTGGTGGCGGCATGGTGTTGATCGGCGGCGACTGGCAAGGCAGCGGCACGATGCGCCAAGCCACCAAGGTGACCATGAGCGCCGACAGCGTGATAGACGCCAGTGCCACCGACAACGGTAACGGTGGCAAGGTTGTGCTGTGGAGCGATGTGTTGAACGCCAACTCAGTCACAGCCATGTCTGGCACGATCTACGCCAAGGGCGGGCCCAACGGTGGCCACGGCGGGCAAGTGGAAACCTCGGGCGCGCACATCACCTCCACCGGCATGGCCATCGACGCAGGCGCACCCAAGGGCGTGGGCGGTTTGTGGCTGATTGACCCCCACGATTTTGAGGTCGATGCAGGCGCTGCCGCTAGCATTTCGGCCGCACTTGGCACGGGCACCAGCGTGACCGTGGCCACTTTTGACGCCAACCTCAACCCCAACGTGGGCGACATCACGGTAAGCAGCGCCATCGCCAAAACGGCGGGCGGCGACGCCAACTTGGTCCTCCAAGCCAGCCGCCGTGTGGTGGTGGCGCAAGACATTTCAAGCACTTCGGGCAAGTTGAACGTGGTGCTGTGGTCGGGCAACGGGGCCAATTTAGATGGCGGTGTCAGCATTTCGGGCGCCGTCAGCACCAACGGCGGCCATTTTTGGGCCGGCGGCACACGCACAGTCAATGGCAGCAGCACATGGAACGGCCTGACGGTTGGCAACGGCGCCGCGACGGGCCCAGCCTCTGGCAGCGCCAACGCATTTGACTTCAGCGGCAGCGTCACCACCGCAGGGGGTGAGGTGCTCATGTGGGCCGGTAGCGCAAGCCAAACCGCCAAAGGCGGTTTTAGCGTCGGCCCAAGCGGCCGCATCAACGCGGGCTCTGGCAACGTCACCCTCATCACGCCCGCCATTTGGGGCAACGCGCTGAGCGTGGAGACCACGGGTGTTCTGACTCTCGCCCCCGACACGCCCAGTTCTTGGGCCAGTTTTGATTGGGCAGGAACGTCCAGTGGCGCAGATTTCACGCTCAACAACGTCGGCGGCTCGGGCGCTGGCCTAAAAATTACCAACATCGCCAACCTGCGCGGCCTCACGGTGGGCCAGTACGCTGGCATGAGTGGCGTACTTATTAGTAACACCGCCGATGTGCGGGTCAGCAGCGCCCTCAGCATGGTGGGCAACATCGCCTTGCATGGCGGCAACATTAACCTCGTGGCGGGTGTTAGCCTTCAAACGGCGGGTGGGGATGTATCCCTGATCGCCAGCGCAACCGGCACGGCGATGGACGGCATTGTGCTGAACCTTGCCAGCCAGATTTTGTCCAACGGCGGCACCATCCACCTACAAGCCACGCGCCGTGTGGAAATCTCGGGTGCCGTGCTTGACGCCTCCGCACAAGGCGGCGGCGGGCGAATTTACATCCAAGCCAACGGCGCGCCCGACCCCAGCGCACCCACCCAACCTCTGCGGGGCGTTGTGCTGCTCAGTGGCGCCACCCTTCGCGTGGGCAGCAGCCGCGCCTTGGCAGGCCGCGTGGAGGTGGAGGGCGACGAAATTACCCTAGACAACGGCACCTTCATCGATGCCACCGGCGCCACGGGCGGCGGTGTGGTGTTGATCGGTGGCGACTGGCAGGGCGGCGGCACGATGCGCCAAGCCACCAAGGTGACCATGAGTGCCGACAGTGTGATTGACGCAAGCGCAATAGACAACGGCAACGGCGGTAAGGTCGTGCTGTGGAGTGATGTACACGACGCGAGCACCCTAACCACGGTGCTCGGCACGATCACTGCCAACGGTGGCGCGAACGGAGGTAACGGCGGAGACATCGAAACATCTGGCTACGCGGTCAATGTCGATGGGGCTCGCGGCGGGGCCATCGCACTCTCGGCAAGCGGTTTAGCTGGAAATTGGCTGTTCGATCCCTACAACGTCAACATCACCACGGTCGATGCAACAGTAGGTAGCGCCAATGCTGGAGGTACCACTACATATACACCCAGCGCTGACTCGTCCACCATCAACGTGGCTACCGTGAACCAATTGCTAAGCAACGGTACAAACGTCACCGTCACCACAGGTAACTCCGGCACGAATCAGTTGGGTGACATCATCGTCAACTCGGCGATTCTCAACTCTGGCACATCAACGACTAGGCTTCGACTTCAAGCGGCTAACTCCATCGTGGTGAACAGCACCATCAGTGCCACGGGCTCGGCAAAACTCAATGTCGAGTTGGATGCAGATAACGACAACGGCACACGCAATGGCGGGGGCATCATTTTGTTGGGTGCGAACATCACGACCAACGGTGGATATTTGACTTTTGGAGGTACGCCCTCAAGCGGCTCTACGGGCGGCGACCTGTATGTGGATGGTGGTGCGAGCGCCATCACCCTCTCAACCTCCGGCGGCGCAGTGAACATTGGTGGGCAGTTGATTGTTGCCACCAGCAACATCTCTGGATTCAGTGTGAATAGCGGGGGCGGCAATGTGACCTTAGGTGGAAGTGTCGACAGCGGAAATAGCTATAGCTTTGTGTCGCTTTCCTCTGGTGGGTCATGGCTCCAAGCCGCACAAGACGCTAAAAGTGGCACCAACGGCGGCGCTGCGCCTGGTGACAGCTACTTAATCACGATCACCTCCAAGCTTGAAAACGCGCTTGCCACCTACAAAGCAGGCTACCAGGGTGCTTGGATCGGTGCCTATCGAGATCCAAACACGACGAGCTGGTATTGGGTGGGTGGGCCTGAAGCTGGCGGCACCTATGCCGTCAGTGGTTCATCTCCATTAACTGCCGTCACAGGTGCGAACGGCTCCTCATTTTTCACACAAGGGTCAGGCAGCACGGCAAACACTGCCGGCGGCAATGCCAATGGATCGCTCACAGCGACCGGAAAGTTCATGAACTACGGAGCCGGTGAACCAAACGGGGTAGGGGCTGGCGGTGAAAACGCAGGTCAATTTTTTGGCTCAGTCGGCCTTTGGAACGACTTATCAAGAACAACGGCCTACACCACCAATACAGGTCAATACGATGTTCGTGGTTATGTTCGAGAGACCAACTCCGTCCCCTCCGTGGTCAACATCAATGCAGGTAGCGGGGCCGTCACGATCAACGGCGCAGTTGGTGCGATCAAGGCCCTGTCCACCCTGTCGGTCACGGCAGGCAGCAAAGTCAACGTGAATGGCAGCGCCTTGGTGACCACTGGCGCTCAAACCTTTAACCAAGCGCTTGCCGTCACCAGCACGGGCGACCTTCAACTCGGTGGTGCACTGACCGCCTCTGGCAGCGTCACCCTGACTGGCAATGCCTTGCAAGTCAACGCGGGAACCAGCATCAGCACCAGTGGCGTTGGCTCACTGACGGTGCAACCTGCCAGCGCAAGCTTCACATCGGGCCTGTCTTGGCCTATCAGTAACTTGACGGTCGCTGCTGACATCACTGGCCTGACCCTGGGCAAGAGTGGTAACACCGCCGACATCACCATCGGCACAAACACCAGCATTGCTGGCCCCATCACCCTCTACGGTGGCGCCATCAATATGAACGCCAATTTGGCCACGACGGACGCCACCACGGGCGACATCTCGATCACGGGCGTGGCTGGACTCACCGGCAGCGGCAACATCAGTTTGGCTGACAACAGGGCGTTGAGCGTGTCGCAGTCGGGCACGTCGGTTTACAGCGGCATCATGTCTGGCACGGGCGTTTCGTTCACCAAGGCAGGCACCGGCTCACTCACCCTCACAGGTAACGCGACCTACACAGGCTCGACCACCATTTCCGGCGGTACCCTGCAACTGGGTAACGGCGGCGCAGCAGGTGCCATCGGTTCTGGGAACATCTCTAACTCAGGCGTTTTGGCGTTTAACCGCAGCGACGCCATCAGCTTTGGCAACCTCATTTCTGGCACGGGCAGCCTGACCAAGCTGGGGGCCAACACACTCACCCTGACGGGCGCCAACACCTACTCGGGCGGCACAACAGTCAGTGGTGGCACGCTAAAAGCAGGCGTCAGCTCAAACGGCGGTATGACCAACGGGGCTTTTGGTACCGGTCTTGTGACGGTGCAGTCGGGCTACACCCTTGATTTGAACGGGTTCAGTGTGGCCAACGCCCTGAACCTAAGCGGCGCAGGCATTGGCAGCAATGGCGCTTTGGTGAACTCAAGCGCCACAGCCGCCACCGAGACAGGTGCCATCACCATCGCTGCCGCCACGTCGCTGGGTGGCACGGGCGCGATGACCCTGAGCGGCGCCATCTCGGCCAGCACCAACGCGGTGAGTTTTGTTAACGGCGCTAACGTCACGGCCACCAACACGGCCAACAGCATTGCCACCGTCTCACTGACCAACAGCGCCGCCGTGCTCAAAACCACCGCCGCCTTGACCGTCAACGCCAGTAGCTTGAGCGGCACGACCACCCTGCAAACCGTGGCGGCTGACAAAGACATCACGGTGGCTGGCGCCATCACCAATAACACCAACGGCAACACGCTGACCTTGATGGCCTCAAGAGATATTCTTGTGAGTGCCCCGATTTCAGGTGCAGCCAACAAATCACTTAGCACCAAGTTTTATTCAGACGTGGATAACACGGGCGGCGGTGGTTTCAAGACAACGGTTTCTACAGCAGGCATCAGCACATTTGGTGGCGACATACTGATACGTGGTGGCTCGGGGGATACAACCGGTGGATGCGGTGCCGCCTATGCATGTATTGCGGGTAATGCCAGCTATGCCAATGGCACCAACTCAAAGGGTATTTATTTATTAGCCCCACTCAACGCAGCCGGCGGAAACATTGGCTTGTATGGACTAGGTAATCGTGTCGCAACAACCAGTGGAGTTGGCATTGAGCTGGACTATACGGGAACTGTCTTGACGACTTCAGGTAGCGGAACTATCACGCTACAAGGAACGTCTACTGGTGCTAACCATGGCATTAACTTTGTGAATGGCGGCGTCTCTGGCGGTACTGGTTTAATTTCTATGACTGGAAACGCCAGTGCATCGAATGCCTTTAGCGGTGTCGTCATTGGGGCAACTTCCATCACTTCTAGTGGTGCACTTTCGATCTATGGAACGGGTGGCTCTAACCAGTATGGTGTGTTTTTGTATGGTGCTGGCAATACCATCACAACGAGTGGAGACATCACCATCAATGGACAAAACGCTTCTCGCAATTGGGGCGTATCAATAGATAACGCTAGGGTAATCACCAGCACTGGAGGCAACATTTCTGTCACGGGTGTTGGCTTAAGCGGCGTTTATTTATACGGTAGCCTCGTCGCTGCAAATAACGCGATCACCCCCACATCTGGTGGCACCATCACTGTCAATGGCACAGGCGATGGCGGTACTGTTGCTAACTACGGGATTCGAGTCGACACAGCATCATTGATATCTTATGGGGCAATTTCGCTTACGGGTCTCTCCAGCAGCGCGCATGCCGTTTATCTGCACGGCACTGGCACCAAGGTCCAATCAGCTTCCGATATCACGATCAATGGCACCGGCTCATGGGGTTTGACCATGTATGACAGCGCGGTCATCCAATCCACGGGGGGCAATATTGGAATTACCGCCAACGGCACGAATGGTGGTTTGTATTTCCATACCAATGCAACAGGTGGCATTTTGGCCAGCAACGAAACGGCTAGCCCCACCACGGCGACGCCCACTGCTGGTGGTTCACTGACCATTAATGCCACTTCGACTTCCAGTGGTATGGGTGCACTGATTTACAGTGGTTCTCTTATTTCATATGGCCCTATGTCATTGACAACGCGGGGAGCTGGCGCAAATCAGGGCTTGTATGTCGCAGGCACGGGTTCGTTCAAATCTGTGGGCGCTTTGACCATTGATTCCGCGACCAGCGGCGCAGCTTGGGGTATCGAGCTTCAGAGCGGACGAGTCATCCAATCCACCGCCGGTAATGTGTCGGTCACCGGTGTAGGTGAATATGGCATTTACATGAACGGCAGCATCGTAGCCAGCAACGACGCTACCAACGTCGCAACAAACACACCCAACACACCCACCTCAGGCGGTACCCTCACGCTCAATGCAACAGGCCGCACCTACTATGGTTTGCAGCTGGCTGCTGGCTCCTTGGTGTCGAATGGCGCCATGTCACTTACTGGCACGGGCTTGAATGAAGCGTTGTACATCTATGGTACGGGTGGCATCAAGTCGAAT
This sequence comes from Comamonadaceae bacterium, assembly GCA_947377705.1. Next base: position 21,838 of record CANCGU010000322.1, on the reverse strand, counting down.
GGCAACATCACACTCAATGGCACCTCCACCAGTGGCTGGGGTATTTACTTAAGAGATAGCCGAACCATCCAGTCCATCGCCGGAAACATCGCTTTCACAGCCAGCGGTTTGGGTGGTTTGTACATGTATGGCGGCAGCATTGTGGCGGGCAATGACCTCACAACGCCCACAAGCGGTGGCACGATCACCGTCAACTCAACCGCTACGGGTACGGGCATAACGCATGCAGGTTTAAGGTTTGATGCCAACAACACCAAAATCATTGGCTATGGCGATATCTCCATTTATGCCAATGGCGCACCTTTGGGGCTGAACACCGCGGGTGCTGGCCATGGTGTGGTTCTTTGGGGCTCTAGCCAAGCGATTCGAAGCTACAACGGCAAGTTGACTATCACGGGTTATGCAAACCACAGTGTCGGTGCGGTCGATGGTTGGGCGAATATTTCAGGCGGCATCACACTTTGGGATGGCTCAGATATTTTGCAATCCAAGGGTGATTTGACACTCAACGGTGTCTCGATGCAGGGCATCGGTATGTATCTAACTGTTGCCACTGGATCTGGAGGTGCTGTCACCTCTGACAACGGCAATATCTCTATTAAAGGTCTCAGTAATTCTGGCTATGGCTCAACCTATGTGAGGTTGCCAATTACTGCGACGAACGGATCCGTCTACATTTCTGGTGCCGGTTACGACTCGTTTGGTACCGGTGGCATTGCGCAAGATTCCTGGTACGGCTCGGTTTCGGCCAAGTACGACATCAACATGATTGGTTACTCGACCGGAAATAATGGCATCTACTTAAACACTGGTTCCGTCACTTCAAGTAACGGCAGTGTCTACTTGTCGGGCTACACCTCTAGCGCAAACGCTGGTCACTACGGTATTTATTCAAATGCCATCAATGTCTCGGCCACCAACGGTTCCGTTGTATTTCAAGGCGCAAAAATCAATTCAGCTTCAACAGGCAACGGCTATTTAGTCAACGCGGCCACCACGTTGGACGCGTTAAGCAACCCAGCGCCTTTGTATGCCGTGGCAGATTCTGCCAACATGGCACTCGCCCAAACCAACGGCTTGTACTGGACGGGTAACGTCACGGCCAACACGACCAGTGGCTATATCCAAATCGCTGCGAAGACGCCCTATGTCAGTGGCGTCATGACTTCGTATGGCTTGGCCTTGCTGGCAACCAACCAAAACTACTCGTTCACCGCTAACAACTCGGTGTCGAGTTTGGCGGCCAGCGTTGGGACGGGTTCGATCAGCTACACAAACACGGGGCCGTTGAACATTGGTTCCTTCAACGGCATCGTGGGCATCACGGCGGGCTCTGTGGCCTTGACGGCCGGTGGCTTGACCGACACCGCAGATGCAGGCATCACAGTAACCAGTGCCAGTACCTTGGCCATTAACAACGCGACAGGCACTTATGACTACAGCGGTGTGATCGCCGGACCTGTCACCCTCACCAAGTCGGGGGCAGGCACGCAAAGCTTGTCGGCAGCCAGCACCTACACGGGCGGCACGTCCATCACAGGTGGCGTCTTGCAGTCTGGGGCCAACACAGCGTCGGGCCCACCCATCAGCGGACCTTTTGGTTCGGGCACGGTCACCATCAATGGTGGTGCTTTGGACCTCTACGGTAAAACAATTGCAAACCCCTTGAGCTTCACGGGCACGGGTTTTGGTGGCAACGGCGTGATCATCAACTCAAGCGCCACAGCGGGCGAGGTCACTGGCACGGTTGTGATGACAGCCGCTAGTTCCATTGGCGGGGCGAACCCCTATTCCATCAGCGGCATTATTTCAGGCGCTTATGGCCTGACAAAGCTGGGTGTCAACACAGTTTCCCTAAAAGCTTCAAACACTTATAGCAACACAATCATTTCAGCCGGCAAATTGTCTGTAGGCGCAGGCGGTACCACGGGCGTCATTACTGGCGATACCTCCATCGCAACGGGTGCGGGGTTGGTGTTCAACCGATCTGACAGCATCACTTACGCAGGCAATATCAGCGGCGCTGGCACGTTGACAGAGTCTGGTTTGGGCAGCCTCACGCTCACGGGTCTGGCCAGCTACACCGGCTTGACCACCATCAGCAGCAGCGGCATTACCTTTACCAACAACACACCGCCCACCACCTCAGGCTTCGCCGGTGTGGGTACGGTGGTTATTCAACCTGCCGCCGCTGCTAGTTTTACCAGCGCCTTCACAAGCAACTACACCTTTGACAGCAACCTCACGGGTCTGACATTGGGACATAGCCTCAACACGCAAGCGATCACGTTGAGCAGTGCCGTCAGCATTGCGGGACCGATCACGGTGTATGGCGGCAATATCAGCGTGGCCCAAAACGTGGCCAGCACCGCTGCGGGGCAGGGCATTTTGTTCAAGGGCTCGGGCTACGTGTCCTTGGCTAGCAGTAAAAGCTTGACCACCAATGGCGGCGCGGTCACCTTCTGGGCTGACAGCAATGCTGATGGCACAGGCTACACGCAGATGTTGGCCAACTCATCCATCACCACCAGTGGCGGTGTCATCACCCTTGGGGGCGGTAGCGACATCACCACGGGTTATGCCCGTGGCGAAGCCACGCGAGACACGGTGACTGATTCTGCCAACTGGCTCTACATCTCAGGTGTGCACCTGCAGTCGGGCACCACGCTGACTTCAAACGGTGGCGACATTATCCTGCGCGGGCAGAACGTAAATACCACAGCCAATGCCATGGCGTTTGGTGTGATGGGCGGTGGCACCACCCTAGACGCTGGCACGGGAAAAATTGACATCACGGGCAAGGCCACGGGCTCGGTCAGCGTTAATGGTCAGGCTATCTCCACCTACGGTTTGGGTTTCACCCTGCGTTCGGCCAACACCACGGCGCAGGCTATTTCCTTGGTGGGTGATGCCTCTGCGATGGCCTCAGGTGCGGCTAGCTTGGGAATCAATTTCAGTGGCACCATTGAGGCCACGGGCACAGGCGGGGGCATCAACATCACCGGTACGTCGGGCACTGCGACGACAGATGTGGCCACGACGTTAGTGGGCAGCATCTTGGCCAAGTCTGGCCCCATTGCCCTTGTGGGCAATAACGACAGTGCGCATTTAGGTATTAATTTCGGCACCGCCACTCTGGGTTTCAAAGCTGCGACCAATGTGACCACCTCGTCGAGCAACATCACGCTCAAGGCAGATGGCTATGCTTGGGGCACCACCGCCATCAACACCACGGGTACGGTGGGTATTTATTCTTTAGACGCCAGTAACAGCTTTGGGTCGGCACAAACTTTGTCGTCAACCCTGAGCTTTAGTTCCGGCGTGACGGGCTTGACCGTTGGCAAAACCACCAACACGGCTGATGTGACGCTCAACAGCGCCGCCAGCATCAACGGGCCCATCACGGTGAATGGCGGCAACATTACTGTGAACACGGGCCTCAGCAGCACGGCAGCAGGGCAGGGTATCAAGCTGCTGGCCAGCGGCAACATTTATACCAACACGCCCAGCCTCACACTCAGCACCAATGGTGGGGCCGTGTTGTTGGCTGCAGACACCGACAACTCTGGCGCTGGCCAGATTGCGCTAGACCGCACCACGATCACCACACTCGGCGGCAACATCACGCTAGCCGGGGGTGACGTGGCGGGCAGTGGCTATGCGGTGGGTGCCAATATGAGCGCTTTGGCCAATACCTTGACACCCCAGTACCGAGGAGTTTGGCTGCAAAGCACCAACCTCAACGCGGGTGGCGGTGACATTGTGGTGCGCGGTAAAGGCGGCACTGCGCCCGCGGGCTTCTATGCCATCGGCGTCGATTTGGACTCATTCAGTGGGTATGGCGGAACCGGCAATCAAATACAAACCAATGGCAGTGGCAGCATCAGCATCACCGGCATTGGCGGTGCAAACAACGATGCCACGTCGCACGCTGCGGGCATTAACCTCTACACCGATGGCGCCGCGCAGAACATCAGCACAGTCAATGGGGCGTTGAACCTCACGGGCACGGCGGGTACAGGCGCTGCCAGGTTGCGCGCAGGCATCATCATTGACGGTGGCGCTACCAATATTTACTCAACTGCAGGTGCCATTGGCCTCACAGGTTCTGGTGCCGCTGGTTATACAGGCATTTGGAACAACGGCGGCACCATCACGGTGGGCAAGAACGGCAGCACCATCAATTCGGGTGATGTGACATTCAACGTGGATAGTTTGTCGTTTGCGACAGGCACTTTCAGCGTGTACGGCAGTGGCAATTTGAACTTGAAGCCCTACACCACAGGCACCACCATCGGGGTGGGTACTGGCGCGGGCACCTTGTCTTTGCCTTCTAGCTGGTTCACAGGTACATCGGTGTTTAGGAACGGTTTCAGCGCTATCGTGCTGGGCGCGTCTGACGCAGGCAACATCACCGTGGGTGGTGCGAATGCGTTTGTGGACAGTGCCACTTTGCTGACAGGTGGCAACATCACGCTCGATGCTGGCGCGACAATTACCAACAGCCAAGCCAGCGGCAATATGGTGTTGGCGGCCACGGGTAATTTCATCAACAACGCGGGTGCCAATGCCATCAGCACGACCGACGCGGGTGCCAATGACCGCTGGATTGTTTACAGCAACACGCCAACTTCCAATACATTTGGCGGCTTGGTCAGTGGCAATGCTGCCTTTTGGAGCAGCACCTACAGCACCTTGGCCCCTGCAAGCGTGGGTAGCGGCAACCGTTATGTCTTCGCATCGGCGCTCACGGGCATCAACATTACCGCCTCAACGACCAACGTGAACCAAACCTACGGCACACCGGTCGATCTGTCCACCAACTTGCAGCTTGCGTCGGCAGACCCTGTTGGCAGTGTCTACACGACATCTTCTGGTTCTCTTGCATTGAGTGATGTGTTCAGCACGTTGCCGACGGTCACGTCTTTGGGCAACACCAGCACGGCGACAGTCGCCGGTGGGCCATACGCCATCACCGCAAGTGGTGGTGTGTTGAAGCCAAGTTTTGCGGTGACCTTTAACAACGTGGGTCTGTTGACCGTCACGCCTAAGTTGATCACGGCCACAGGCACTTTCACGGGCACCAAGGTCTACGACGGAGCGACCGCTGCCACGGGTACAGGAACTGGCATTACCTTCACAGGGGTGATGAACAACGACATCGTTACCGTAGACGCGGTAGCAGGCACCTTGGCAGATAGAAACGTGGGGACTGGCAAGGTGTACAACATCACCTCTGCCACACTCGGTGGCGCCGATGCTGCCAACTACAGCATCAACCCCACTTGGACAGCCACGGGCACAGGTTCTATTACCCAGCAGTCATCCGTCACTTGGGTGGGTGCTACCAATGGCAACTGGTCAACCGCCGCCAACTGGGCCTTGACCAGCGACCTCACCAAGATTGGCGCACTGCCAGATGGTGGCAACGTGGCCTTGGCCATCATTCCTTCTTCATTCACTGCCACTGTGACGGCTGACACGGCCAATGGTTACACGGGCAAGGTGCAGGTCAACGGCGGTACCTTGGCCGTGGGCACTGAAACTTATTTGGGCGCCGTGCCGAGTGGCGTTGTCGCAGATGCCATCACCCTCAATGGCGGCACGTTACAAGCGACCAACACGTTCACACTCAGCACCAACCGCGGTATCACCTTAGGTGCCAGCGGTGGCACGTTTGCTGTGGATGCCACCAAGAGCCTGAGCTATGCCGGCGTCATTGCCGGTACAGGCGGCTTGACCAAGTCGGGCAGCGGCACGATGACTCTGTCGGGCGGCAACACGTATTCGGGTGGGTCGACCATTTCAGCAGGTACGCTGAAAGTGGGCATCGCATCAGTGGGTTCGGTAGGCGCGGTGACCAGTGGCGCGTTGGGCACCGCAAATGCGACAGTGGTAAGTGGCGCAGCCATCGATTTATACGGCTTCACCTTATCCAACGCGCTGTCTGTGGCTGGCACAGGCATTTCTTCAGGTGGTTCTTTATTCAATACAGCGCTCACAGCAGCATCGGTCACTGGCCCAATTACGCTGACGGCCAACAGCACGTTTATCAGCACCCCCGGTTTGACTTTAGGCACAGTGAATGGCGGCAACTTCTCACTCGCCGTCACAGCTGGCACTGGAGCAGGCACAGGTGACATCACCCTCAATGGCCCGGTCACTTTTAGCGGTGAAAACATCAGCACCTTCACGGCCTCGCGCAACATCAACATCAACGCGCCGATCAACGTGAACGGCACCACAGCCGCTTCGGGCATTACGCTGGTTTACAACAAGTCCAACACGACGGGTGACTACAACTTTGGCTTGTCGTCCACAGGCTCAGGTGTGGGGATGACCGCCAGCTTTGCGGGTGCCATTAACTTTGCAAGTACGGCTTCGACGTTCACCACGCAAAACAACGCGACGGCTAAGTCTTACATTCTTGTAGACGCTTTCACATCGACCAACCCTGGTGTGACAACCTTCTATTGCTCAAGCACGGCTCAGTGCGGGGCGAATACCCAGAACTTTGCGTTGACGGGTGACATTGATGCCAGTACCTTCACCACCACAGGTGCAGCAGCGGGTGCAAAGTACGCCAATATGCGCGCACTGGGCACAAACAGCGTGGCCTACTCAGGCATATTTACTGGCTTGGGTCACAGCATCACGGGTCTGAGCTTGACTGGCACCAACAACGTGGGCTTGTTCCAAAACACAGGCAATGGAGCCTTGATTCGTGATGTGCGCCTGAGCGCCATCACCCTCTCTGGTGGCACAAGTACAGGTGCATTGGTAGGCACTGCCAACAGCAGCCTGACCATGAGCAACGTGGTGATGGACGCGGTGACAGGAGCCAACACCATCAGCAGCAACAACAACTACTTGGGCGCTCTGGTGGGCAACGCCGGCTCTGGCACCTTGACCAACATTTATGTGTTGAACACCAATGTGACTGGTACGAGCTATGTGGGTGGTGTGATGGGTGGCACCAGCATGACGGCGACCAACGTTCACAAGGTGGGCTCGGTCACAGCAACTGGAATAAGTGTGGGCGGCGCATTTGGCGCGATGTCAGGCAATTTGACCAATGTGGACTCGGTGGGTTCTGTCACAGACACGGGTAGCAACTACAACGTGGGCGGTTTGATTGGTGATGCGGGGTCTAGCAACATCACCAATGCATTTGCCACAGGTGCTGTGACTGCCAGCTCGTCCTACCAAGTGGGTGGTTTGCTGGGTTATCACGGCGGCGGTTCCTTGACCAATGTGGCAAGTTCTGGCGGCAATATTTCAGGTACTTCAAGTGTTGGCGGTCTGGTCGGCTGGTATGGCAGCGGTACGATCACCACGGCTTCAACCGCGGGCAACGTGTCAGGCACTACCAACGTGGGTGGCTTGGTGGGCTATAGCAGTAGCACGGCCAACATCATTGGGGCGTCCACAACTGGCACCGTCACTGGCACTGCCAACTACGTAGGCGGCTTGGTGGGGCAGATGTACACAGGTAACTCGACCATTAGCAACTCTTACGCGACTGGCAATGTGCAAGGTACTTATGGCGTGGGTGGCCTAGTTGGTTACATGGATTTGAACTACACACGAACCATTGATCAAAACTCTTACGCACAAGGCACGGTGGTAGGTACCGCCACAGGTAACGGTTATGTGGGTGGGTTGGTTGGCGCCATTTATGGCTATCTGAATATCAACTCTTCCTCATACCGTGGTGCAGGCGTGACGAGTGCGGGCTCTAGCGTGGGCGGTTTGTTGGGGCAAAACACCTACCGTGACACCTATATTCGCAACTCCTATGTGAGTATTGCCGGTGCTACAGGTGTTCAGGGTACCTTCAACGTTGGCGGCATGGTGGGCTACAACGGTGCAGGTTTGACCATTCAATCTGACGGTAGTAACACCGCTGCTTATGGTGCTGCTTTGTCGCCTTACTCCAATGCCAAGGTCACAGCCACATCGGTCACGGGTACAAATGCCTGCGTCGGCGGTATTGTGGGTTGTTCGAATCAATACACAGCAGGAACAACAACCATCAATGACACCAGTTTCACGGGTGCTTCAGTCACAGGCCCAGGTGCTTACGTCGGCGGTTTGATTGGTTATGCATACAGCTTGAATACCAACAACTCGTACGTCAACGGTGCGACCATCAGTGGCACAGGGGCCAGCAACATCAGTCAGTACGTGGGTGGTTTGGCTGGCTTCGCTTACTACTCAACCATAAATAACGGTTATGTCAACAGCCCAGGTATCAGTGCCACCGGTAGTTATGTGGGTGGCCTGATCGGTAGCGCCAATGTGAATTCGTACATCACAAACTCCTATGTCAACAGCAATATCACGACAACCGGTACAAGCTTCGTTGGCGGTTTGGTAGGAACTATGGGGACGAGTGGCAACGTCAACGGCGGCAAGCTGGTGGATACGTATTACACGGGCAACATCACCATCAGCGGCACAACACCCACCAACTTTGGTGGTCTGACGGGTTACATGGTTCCTGGCACCTGGATCAGTAACAGCTACTACGACATTGACAATAGCAAGATCAACAACGTCAAGGTCGTGTCGCCTGGCGGTATCTATACGGGCCAGTACACAGCATGGGCAAATCAAGGTGGCGCCAGTGTGGTGGTGACCCCTTCAAGCCGTGCGGTGTTGAACATCGACAGCTATTTGACCAAAGACACAGACAACGCTTACTTGATCAGCAGTGTCACGGGTGATCAATCGGACCTGAGCAAAATGTTGGCGTTTGTCAGCTCCACCAGCGCTGGCAACGTGAACCCCTACACCTTCAAGTTGGCCAACAACATTGATATGAGTACGGTCGGTACGGGTACCCCTTATGTGCCGTACTTTGGCGCCACAGAGTTCAAGGGGAACACGTTTGCGGTGAACAACTTCTCGTTCAACCGCCAGACATCAGGCATTGGCTTCTTGGGCATGGTGTACAAGAGCACGTTGACTGATTTGGTCGTTAACAGCGTTGCTTATGGTGGTCAAGCCATCAATGCCATCAACGCCTTGGAGTATGTGGGCGGCGCGACGGGTGCCATTTATGGTGGCACGATATCAGGTGGTTTGGTTACCAACACGGCCAAGGTGGTTGGCTCTAACTACGTGGGCGGTTCATCTGGCTACATCACACAAGCGACGGTGTCAAACAGCGCGGTGAGAGACTCAGCCAGCGTCACGGGCACAAACTATATTGGAGGCTACGCAGGCCTTGTGAGCAGTAGCACTTTGTCTGACGGCTTGGCAACTCTTGGCGCTCTTATCAGCGGTCAGAACTACACGGGTGGCTTTGCAGGTACTTTCACCCAAGGTGTGATGTACAACACCCAATCTCTGCGCGCAACGCCAACAACGGGCAGCGTGCAAGGTTCAAGTTATACCGGTGGCTTGGTAGGAACTTTGGATACCGTGGCCGCTAAAACTCTAAACAGCGATGTGCCTGTGACTGGGGTTTTGAGAACGGGTGGCTTGATCGGTTACATGAACAGCAACTTCACCACGGCGAATGCCAATGTGACCACGAACTCGGCCACCTTGCTCACGGCCAGCGGTGCCGTGGTGTCCACAAGCGAGCGCACAGGTGGCCTGATTGGTGAGTCCACTGGCGGCACCGTGGTGCTGACAAACTCCTCGGCCTCAGGCACGGTCAATAGCTCTAGCTATTATTTAGGGGGTTTGATCGGCTTGGCCTATGGCACAGGCTATAGCGACATCAGCGCCTCAGGTGTTGTGACCCAGACCGGTGGCGAGCAGGTGGGTGGCTTGATTGGCCAGTTTTCATCAACCACGCTGTTGCGTGGCTCTGCTACGGGCAATGTGGTGGCTACCTCTACAGGCGCGAATGTGGGCGGCTTGATTGGTTATAGCAATGGCACCAGCATTACCTCAAGTTTTGCGACGGGTAATGTGACAGCCAATGGCGGTAACAACGTGGGCGGCTTGGTGGGCCAAAGCAGCCACAACATCATCGACTCATACGCAACAGGTGTGGTGCAAAGTACGGCCAGTAACGTGGGTGGTTTGGTGGGTTATTCCTATCGCAATGTGACCAATTCATATGCCACGGGCAATGTCACGTCGACGGGTGTGAACTCTAGCAACACAGGCGGTTTGATTGGTTATCAAGACGGTTACGTGGTTGCAGACTCTCAGTACACAACGGGCACGGTCACGGGCATGTCGTCAGTCGGCGGTTTGATTGGTGCAACCAACAGCGCCGCCGTGATCAAAGGCTCTTCCACTTCACGTCCCGTCATTGCGACCTATGACTATGTAGGTGGCTTGGTGGGCAAACTGGCAGGCACCATTCAGGCCAGTGACAACATCGGTGCATTGCCCACCACCAACGGTGGCAATGGTTCTAACTATTCGTATGCCGCGGGCACTGTGACTGGCCGCAATGATGTGGGCGGCTTGGTGGGCCGTGCCGACATCTCTGCCATCATCAAGAGTGCTTATTCCACGGGTGCCGTGAACGCTAATTACAACTACGGTGGCTTGGTTGGTTTTATGACGCCAGGCTCGACCCTAGAGAATTCACACTACAACATCGATGCCGTGTCCATCACAGGGTTCACGCCAGCGAGCCCTGCTGCGCGTGTGAGCGTGACGGGCTTGATTACCTCGGGCGGTTTGTTCAGCACGCAATACACCGATTGGTTCAACTCTGCCGCCTTGAATGGATTGGCGATTGCCAACACAGCCAAACTACAAAGCTACTTTGGCGCGGCTGAAGCCAGCGGTTATTACAACTTGGGCTCGGTGCAAAACCTCAAAGACTATTTGGGTTACTCCGACCAAGCCACGCTGAAGTTCCGACTCTCCAGTGACATCACCATGGATGCTGGTGTGTTCATTCCGTACGTTTCGGGCTTCTTTGACCCAAATACCAAAACGATTACCAACCTATCGCTCAGCCAAAACACATCCAACCTTGGTTTCATTGGCTACCTCAATGGCCGGACCACAACGCAAGCGTTGAACGGCCTGACCATGAGCAATGCGTCGGTGTTGGGCAAGCTGAATGTGGGCACCGAGGTTGGAACCTCGTACTTGCGCGCCATTACCAATGCAACGGCGTCTGGCTCTGTGACGGGTAGCGACTTGACCTACCAATTAGACCCAGGTGACACGGTATCTGGCTCTGGCACGAATAGTTTTTACGGCAACGCCGGTGGCATTGTGGGTCTGATAAATGCCTCAAGCAACACAACCAATGCCATCAACTTAGCCACGTCCTCGGTGACGGTCACGGGTGGCACCCATGTAGGTGGTTTGGTGGGCCGCTTGAACACAGGCACTTTGACCAACTCGACATCTTCTGGTGCCGTCACTGGTGTCAATAACGTTGGCGGTATGGTGGGTCGTCTGTACTACGGTGCACTCACGGGCTCTGTCTCCACAAGTGCCGTAACAGCTACGGGCAACACCGTCGGTGGCCTGGTGGGCTACTTAGAAAATGGCTCTTCGTTGCTGAACACCAGCTCGCACACCACAGGTTTGGTCACAGGTGTTTCTTATGTGGGTGGCTTGATTGGTCAATCTCAAGGCACGGTGGGTGTGGCCGTGGTTGCCAGTACGCCAACGTACACCACGTTTAACTCCAGCAACGTCGAAGCGTCGGGCAGCTATGTGGGCGGTTTGATTGGTAGTGCCAGCGGTACAGTGACCAACAGCTCCGTGTCTGGCACGGTGACAGGTGTGGCTTCGGCCTACAGCGGTAACTACGTGGGCGGCTTGATTGGCGAGTCTTCGGCGACCAGCAGTTGGAACCGTTACATCGGTACCTTGGTCAAGGGTTCTAGCAATACCGGTGGCCTGATTGGTCGCAACACGAACCCCATCACCAACTCTTACAGCACGGGCGAGGTGCAAAGCAATGGGTCCAGCGTAGGTGGCTTGGTGGGCTGGACAAACGCCACTATCACAGGCACCACTGCCACAGTGGGTAGCACCACATATGCCACGGGTAAGGTAACAGGCAACGATTTAACGGGTGGTCTGGTTGGTTATGGTGAGTGGTCGAATGCTGTTATTTCAAATACCTATGCCAGCGGCAACGTAACTGGTACAAGCAGCACAGGTGGTCTGGTGGGCTACTTCTACTACTACGGGCAAATTTTGAACTCGACGGCATTCGGTAATGTTTCGGGAACCTCAAGCGTGGGCGGTCTGTTGGGTCAGGCTTTTGTGTACGACACGATTTCAAACGCCAAAGCGTATGGCTGGGTTTCGGGTACGAGCCGCGTGGGTGGTTTAGTTGGTGATGTGTCTAACTCCTACACCAATATTACGAACTCTGAGGCGAACAATTCAGTCACGGGTTCTTACAACAACGCCGGCACGACGGTGTACTTCGGTGTGAAAGGTAGTGGCTCGCTGGTGGGTGGTTTGGTGGGTTATCTCAACAACTCAACTATCACAGGCTCAACGGCCAACACGGTTGTGATTGGTCAGAGCTCAGATGTGGGCGGTTTGGTGGGCCAGATGGTGAGCGGTGCATCTATCACTTCTTCATCGGGCTCGATGGGTACTGTCACGGGCACGGGCAATGTGGGTGGTTTGGTGGGCAGCATGTACAACTCTAGTAACGTGTCAGGTTCTTATGCCAACTCAAGCGTGACCAGCACAGGTGGCAATTCGGGTGGCTTCGTGGGGTACTTCAACACCACCGGCAACATCAGCGATTCGCGTGCCGCAGGTTCGGTCACCGGGACCTCGTCGGTGGGCGGCTTTATGGGAGCAATGACCATCAGCGGCGGCGTCTCCAGAAGCTACGCCACGGGTATGGTCAATGCGTCAGGTGACTACGCAGGTGGATTTATCGGCTATGTGGATGATGGTTCAAATGGTTACTACAACCGTGTGGTTCAAGATTTCTATGCCACTGGCGCAGTCACGGGCACAACCAACGTTGGTGGTCTAGTCGGAAGGGCAGAGCGCGGCACGTTTAGCTACGGTTACTCAACGGGCGTGGTGACATCGACGACCAGTGCGGCCTCTGTTGGCGCATCTTTTGGCAGCGTGGGCACTCGCACAACAGTGACTGGAACATCGCCAAACCAAGTCACCACCCAGTGGGTGATTCGCAATAACTTGTACTACGACAGCACAACATCAGGCATGAGCACAGATGCGGTGGGTGTGGGCGGCACAGGTCCTGCAAGTGCTTTGACAACGTCTGCGTTGCAAGGTACGTTGGCAAACGTCACCAACTTCGCCGCAGGTACGTGGGGTACGGGCACGGGTCTGTATCCCTACCTTAAATCTATTTACGGCAGCTCAGCCCCACAGGCGATTTCTGGTTTTGCATATCTCGCTGATGGAAGCACTGTTGCAGCGCGAGCACAGGTTGGTATCTACGGAAATGGCTACTTACTCAACGGCGGCACTGTGACCACGGGTGCCAACGGCTACTTCTACGAGCTCTTGGCCAATACGGCTGGTGGCTCATTGTTTGCAGATAGCAAGTTGGTTGTGGGTGCGACAACCAAACTGGTAAACACACTAAGTTTGTATGGAAGTAAAACAGTGGTGGGCATGGCCTACAGCGATACCCAAGTGTTGACGGGCAGCAATTTGGTGATTGACGGCACAGGCATTGGCTTGGGCAAGGTCATTCAAGGTTTGACGCAGTTGCGTACGGCCGATGTCAGCATGAGTGCTTTGAACACCAGCATGGATACGACGATGGGGGCGATTGCGGGGACTCTGAATCGCTCTGTGTTCTCGTCCACTTTGCCCAACAATTCATCGTTGCAGTTGACTTCTACGGCTGCCGCTTTCGATCTGAACACCGCACTGAATTACGGCAAAACAACGGCGAGTAACGCGGGTCTGATCACAGTGACTGGCACGGCACTGACGCTGTCTGGTGGAACCTACACAAGTAGCCTTGCCCAGAGCTACACCGGCACCTTGACCTTGGGTGCGAATGCCACCATGACGGGGACACAGATCACCACATCTTCGACGGTTGAAGGTTCTGCGAGCCGTTACAACCTCAGCGTCAATGGCCCACTGACAACGGGTGGCTCGATGACGAACTTGGGCACCTTGAATGTGACCGGCAACGCCAACTTGGGCGGTAGCTTGGTGAGTTCGTCCGGCGCACAAACTTTTGGTGGCAACGTCGTCTTGCTGAGCCCTGCCAATGCCTTTACGTTCAACAGCACGCTTGCGGGAACTCCAGCGAACGTGAGCATGACAGGCACTGTGACGGCCAGCACGGCCGCTAAGGCGTTGACGGTGAATGCAGGCACGGGCACGGCAAGCCTGTCGGCGGCGGTGGGCGGCGGGGCGACCGCTTTGACAACGGTCAGCGTAGGCGCTGACGTGCTGACGGTGTCCAGCATTGATGCCACGCAGGCGGTCACTTTGAATCCAGGCACCACGGGCACCGTTGGCTTGATCACTGGGGCGACCACAACTTTGACCAAGGGGGCTGCAGGTGCCCTGAGCTTGACAGCGGCGAACACCTTCGGCGGAAACACGGCGATCAATGCAGGTTCATTGGTCTTGAGCGGATCGGCCAGTTTGGGGGCCGCAGCGACCTACGCCGGTACAGTGGCCATCAGCACCGGGGCTGTGTTGCGTGACAGCTCAAGCACGGATCAAGTGATCAGTGGTGTCATCAGCGGCAGTGGTTCAGTCGTGAAAGATACCTCGACCAGCGTGCTCACGCTTTCTGGTGCCAACACGCTGAGCGGTAACGTGACTGTGAACACCGGTACCGTGGTGGTGACTCAAAACAATGGGTTGGGTGACAACACGGGTGCGACGACCGTGGCGGCGGGTGCCGTTCTCGATCTGCAGAATGCCGCGATTGGTGCTGAGACCCTCAACCTCAATGGAGGCACCTTGCGCGTGTCGACCGGCACCAGCAGCCTGTCGGGTGCTGTGAACTTGGGTGCTAACAGCAAGCTAGCGGTTCCTGGCACCGGCTTGACCTTGTCTGGCTCTTTGACAGGCAATGGCTTTGGCCTGACCCTGGACGGACCTGGCAACCTCACCATGGGGAATGCCGCCAACACCCTCAGTTCAGTGGCGACAACTTCAACCATGGGTACGCTGAGCATGAAGAACAATGCTGCATTGTCAGTGGGGCTGATCAACGCCACCGGCAACGTAACGATTGCAAACACGGCCAGCCTCACCTTGATGAGCGGGCAGGGCATCACGACGACAACAGGCAACATCGTCTTGGCCGGTACAAAGTTCACCAACTCGGCCGGTACTGCTGCCTTGTCTGTCTCGGCGGGCCACAACTGGCTGGTCTGGAGCTCAAACACAGCGCCATTGAACACCGCGCTCACTGGTGGTGATGTCACGGGTGATCTGCCAAATGATTTTGTGCAATACAACGCCACCTATGGCAGCAGTAATGTTCTGGGCAATGGCAATGGCTTGCTCTACACATTCAAGCCTGTGTTGACAGGTAGCTTGTCAGGAACGATCACCAAGACCTACGACGGCACAGCAAACGCGAGCGTTGGTGCAAGCAACCTGACGGTGACTGGTTTGTTGAACGGTGATGTGTTGAGCGTGTCGCAAAACCCGAACGCTGTTTACACAACCAACGGCACAGGATCTTCAGTTTCTGATGTGGGTACGGGCAAGATGGTGTCTATCACAGGCAACATCTTGACCGCCACCAACGGTAACAAAACCATTTACGGTTACGAGTTGTCAAACCCGAACATGACCGGCCCTGGCACGATCACGATGGCGCCTGTCACCGTGACGATGTCAAAGTTCTACGACGGAACAACCGGCTTTACTACCGCCAATACTTACGCCATCACCGGTACCTTCAACGGGGACGCACTGACACTCGACTCAGGTTCAGCCAACGTAGCAAGTGCCAACGCTGGCACCTACAACAGCTTGTCCGATAACACGTTTGCAATCACCAGCACCAAATACACCTTGACAGGTGCGACCTACAACGTCACCGTGAACAAGGCCCCCCTGACTGTGGCTGTCAGTGCTGAGTACAGCGGCACCACAACACTGGTACCGGCAGCCCCAACCGTCAATATTGGAGGCTTGAAGAACGGTGAGACCTTGGTCCCAACCTCCGTCACTGCACAGTCTGCCAACGTCGCAAGCAACGGTACAAACTTTGTGACTGCCATCGGCGCGTCCACGGGCACCGCCAACTTAAGCAACTACACCGTGACGGTGCTCGGCTCGCCAATGACCATCACCCCCAAGGTCGTCACGCTCAATGGCACGCTCACAGCCACTAAGACCTATGACGGAAATAACACGGCCACGCTCTCGACAGTCGGCGTGACGCCAAGCGTGGTGTTCGGTTCTGACAATGTGACGGTTTCCTCTGTCACCGGCACATACGACTCAGTCAATGTGTCTAATGCACGCGTGGTCACCGTGACAGGGGCCACGTTGTCGGGTACCAGCAGCACAAACTACACCGTCAACACATTGGCGGGACAGACTGGCACGGGCACGATTGCTCAATTGCCCTCTGCGACCTGGGTTGGTGCAACAAACTCAGATTGGAACGTTGCATCCAACTGGGCCGTGACGGGTAACTTGGCGCAAACAGGCGTGTTGCCAAACTTGGGCAACGTCGCCACGGCGATCATTCCTTCCACATTTGCGGGCACGGTCCTCGCCACGACAGACCTTGGATACCAAGGCAAGATTGTGGTCAATGGAGGCACGCTGGCCGTTGGTTCTGATGCCTACCTTGGCACAGCTCCTGTCACGGCCGTTGCGGACCAACTCACACTCAACGGCGGCACACTCCGCGCCACAGACAACTTCACATTGAGCCCCAACCGTGGTGTAACCCTGGGGGCTTCTGGCGGCACTTTCTCGATCGATGCCAATAAGTCAGTAAGTTTTGCCGGTGCGTTGACAGGCTCTGGCGCGCTGACGAAGACGGGATCTGGTTCGTTGACGCTGACAGGCAGTAACGATTTCTCTGGCGGGACAACCGTCTCGGCGGGCAGCTTGGTGGTGGGTGGCGGTGCCAACGCATTGGGCACCGGTTCTGTCGCGGTGGGAGCACGTTTGAGTTTTGCCACTTCAGCGGCAGCCACATTTGCCAATGGTTTTAGCATCACGGGCGCTGGCATTGTCGAAAACACCGGCACCAACCCAATCACATTGACGGGCTTGGTAAACACCAACCTGAGCGCTGCAACAGTGCTGGACGGTGGAGCCGCCGGCATCACGATTTCAGGCAACGCAACGCCTGCAGGGCAGGGTGCTGGTTATTACATCAAAGGCAATTTGACCTTCCAGGGCAACAGCCTTGACGGTCTCATTATTCAGTCCGTGGGTAACGCCACCGCTACTTTTGCGGCTTCCAATGGCGTCACGAACTTCACGCCACTGTGGATCGGCGGCCTGACAAGCCCAGCAGCCATGAGCATTCAGGTCAACACCGGACTGACGCTGACGGAGAACGTGTTGCAAAGCGCTGGCGACATGTACTATAAAAACCTTTCTGGGTCCGGCACCTTGAACATGGGTGGTACTGCATCGACAGGCTATGTGTTGGGCGACGCTGAGATTGTGACCCTGACCTCTAGCGGTGCCAAGAAGATCAGCATCGGCAACGGCAGCGCCAGCGCCACCGGTCGACTGCTGTCTGGCAACGTCACGGCCAACAGCGGCTTGGTCTTGGCATCCACCGCCGATTACGTCTTCTCTGGCCGTTTGCTGGGCGGTACGCTGACCAAAGAGCAAGCCAACACAGTGACGATGACCGGTAACAACACCTCAGCCGGTGCAATCACCATCAGCACTGGCACGCTGCAAGTGGGCAACGGTGGCACCACGGGTGCAGTGACCGCAAACACGAGCATTGCCGCCGGCGCGCAGTTGGTCTTTGACCGCTCTGCTGATCTGACCTACGCTGGCTCGATCAGCGGTGCGGGGGCACTGGTCAAGCGTGGCACTTCGACGCTCGACCTGACCGCCGCAACCCAAGCCTACACAGGTGCCACGACCATCAGTGCGGGTCTCTTGAGCATCAGCAATGACGCCCACAGCTTCGCGACGAGTGGCTTCACGGGTCCTGGCGCCCTCACGATTCAGCCAGGCGCGGGTAACACTTTTTCGAGCGCCTTCACATTCGCTACGCCAGCCACCAACCTCTCGGCACTGGTCTTGGGCAGCACTAACAACACGGCCAATATAACTCTGGGCCGTGATTTGACGGTTGCGGGTCCCGTGACGATCTATGGTGGTGACATTACCCTTAACAATGCCATCAGCACCACCAATGCGGTGACAGGTGATGTGGCTCTGCGAGGTGGAAATGTCAACAGTTCCAGCACGATCGGACTCGCTGCAGGTCGATTGCTGACAGTGAACAACACGGGTAACGCAAGCGTATTCTCGGGCGTGATATCTGGTGCGGGCGCAAGCCTGACCAAACTCGGGGCAGGGGTGTTAACGGTTACCGGAAATGCCACCTACACGGGTGGAACGACCATTGGTGCAGGTACCTTGGTGGTGGGTGATGCATCAACCTCAGGCTTGATCGGAACTGGGGCCATCACCAACAACGGTGTCTTGACCTATAAGCACTCGGATGCTTTGATCGTGTCTGATGCCATCGGTGGCACTGGCATCGTCAAGCAAGAGGGATCGGGCACATTGACCTTGTCCGCCACCAACACTTACACAGGTGGGACGCAAGTGAATGCCGGCACATTGGCCATTGGCACAGACCGCAACCTAGGTGCCGTGCCTGCAACCGTCGTGTCTGACAACATTGTGCTCAACGGTGGCACCTTGAACTTCTTGCCTGGATTTACTTCCTTGCATATGAACCGTGGTATCACTCTGGGCGTCAATAACGGCACCTTGAATACAGATGCCACTGTGAACGCCAACTACGCGGGTGTCATCGCCGGAACAGGTGGGCTCACGAAGTCGGGTTCTGGAACGTTCACTGTGACAGGCGTGAATAGCTACACAGGAACGACGACCTTGTCAGGCGGTGTTTTATTTGTCGGTGACGGCAGCAATGCCACAGCAAAACTGGGTACTGGGGATATCAGCATCGGTGTTGGCAGTGTCTTGAACTTCAATCACAACGCTAACGTCACCCTCGCCAATAACATTGCTGGTTTAGGTGCACTGAACAAGCTTGGTGCGACGACGCTGACCATGACTGGCTTGAACGCTTACAGCGGTGCGACTGGCACGGGTGGGGCAGGTGGCATTGTTTATACGCGCGACGTTGCCCCTAGCACCAGTGGATTTACGGGGTCCGGTTTTGTGACGATTCAGCCAAGCAGTGCAAGCTTTACCAACCCAGTGAGCAGTGCCTATACATTCGACAACACCATTGCAGGCCTAACCATCGGTAAAGCAGGTAGCACGGCCAACGTGACCTTGAACACGGTGGTCAACATTGCTGGGCCGATCACTTTGACCGGGTCAGTCGTCACCGTTAATCAGTCCTTAAGTACAGGCTCGAGCTTGGCTGTGAATGGTCAAGCCGTGCTTACCGGCGGAACCATCACGTCCACTGGCGCACAGAGTTACACCGGTGCAGTGACACTGGGGGCTGATACCACGCTCACATCGGGCGGCACCGCTGCTGTGAACTTTGCAAGCACGATCAATGGTGGATTTGCTTTGGTCGTCAATAGCGCAGGTGTCACCACGTTTGGTGGTGCTGTAGGTTCAACAAGTCCGCTGACCAGCGTGACCACCGATGCCGCAGGATCAGTCCTTATCCAAGGTGGCCTGGTCAAGACAAGCGGTGCTCAGATCTTCAATGAAGCGATGACTTTGGGTGCCAACACAACACTTCAGGGTGTTAATGTTTCCCTCTTGTCAACAGTTGATGGGGCCTTTAATTTGGCCATCAATGACAGTGGTACGACGATCATTGGGAACGTTGTGGGTGGCAACGCTGCATTGACGGGGCTGACAACAGACGCCCTTGGCAACACCCAACTCAAGGGTTCGGCCATCTACACGACGGCCAGTGCTGACGTCGTCTTCAATGACGCGGTGAAGATCTTCAATGACCTGCAAGTGCAGGCTGGCAGCCACCTCACATTCGCGAGCTCAATTGACGGGAATGCCGTCAACACCCAGTCCCTGACACTGAACGCAGGAACCACGGGTGCGATCCGTGTGGCCGGCATCGTGGGCGGCACAGTCGCACTGAAGAACTTAGACATCGCTAACAGCAACGGTGCCATCTTTGATCGTGCAGTGACAGTGGCAACTCGTGTGCTGTTGAGTGACACACAAACAACGATTGCCTTCAATGGTGGCCTGACAACCCCTACATTGACCCTAGCAAGCAAGCCTTATGGCTTGACCTTGGGAGGCAACGTGCTAGTGACGGATCTGACGTCATTTGTGAACACAGGGGCCCTGAAGCTGGGATTGTTGGAGACAGATGATCTGCACTTTGTCAACGGACTTGTGGGCACGACGCCTGCATCGATTGGCCTGGCGGGCGTGCTGCGCAGCGACAACGCGGCAATCCAACTGGGTCGTAGTACCAGCACCATCACGTTGTGGGCTAACACTGACATCAATAGCGGCACTTCAACCACGCGCTTGTCTAGCCCGATTTCCTCCGATGTGTTCCGCCTGCGCATACTCTCCACAGGCCCGACGACCGTTGACGGCAACTTGACGAGTTCTGGTGCGCTCAGTTTTGTTGGGGCTGTGACCTTCAGTACGACATCAACCCTCACGGCCCAATCTGTGACATTTGGTGGCGGAGTCACTGCTGCGGGTAACTTGACCATTACCGGTGCAACGTTCGTCAACGGCGGTAGCGTGAACTCGGACACCAATACACAGACCTACAACAGCGCAGTGACTGTTGGCGGCGCCGGTCCAACCACCACCTTCACCGGCGTAGGCCTGACCTTTGCCTCGACACTTGATGGCACGGTCCGTATCGTCGTGAACGACTCTGGCAACACGACCTATGCTGGTGCCATCGGCCTCACAGCAGCGCCGACTCACTTCGAGACCGATGCTGCCGGAACGAGCAGATTTGGTGGCGGAACTGTGCGCACAAGCGGCAGTAACTCCATGTTGTTTAACGACGATGTCGTCGTCACCGCCAACACGCTCTTTGACACCACAAACAACGGCGCTTTGCCAGCAGGCGCGAACATTACCTTCGCCAAGACACTCAACGGCAATACAAATAATGGACAGTCCGTGAGCCTGAACTCTGGTACCGCGGGCTTAGTTACCGTGACAGGAACAATAGGCAACGCCCAGCCATTAAGCACACTGAACGTGATTAACAGCAACGGCGCAACCTTCAGCAGTGGCGTCATCACTGGCACAAGCGTTGTGTTGACCGACACAGTCGCGGCTCAGGTCATTCGCTTTGCGGGTAACCTGACCACTCCAACACTCACCGTCGCAGCCAAACCCTTTGCGCTGGAGCTTTTGGGGACGAGCACAGCCATCACAAATGCAACAACCTTCCTAAACACAGGTGCGTTGACCCTAGGCAACGACCTCACGGACAGCCTCACCTTCGCTGGTGGTGTGGTGGCGACGGCACCATCAGACATCAAAGCTGCAGGCACGATAAACACGACCAATTCAGCAATGAGCTTGGGCGACAACAACACAGCCCTGGCAATAACAACCAACCTAAACCTCAACTCAGCTGGCGGCAGCATCACATTAGGTGGGACCGTCAACGGCTCTACAAAAGACCTGACCATCAACGCCGGCTCTGGCGCCATCACTTTCACAGGCACCGTCGGTGACGCAGGCGCCATCGGTGCACTCATCGCCAACAGCACCGGTGACACCACCTTCGTGAGCGCCGTCG
>CANCGU010000321.1 GCA_947377705.1 Comamonadaceae bacterium | reverse complement strand
CTTTAATAAAAATCTCAATGTTTGTCTGTACTGAGGACAGCGGTGTTCTTAGCTGATGCGCGGCATCGGCTAAAAATTGCTGTTGGCTAATTTGTGACTTTTTGAGAACTTTCAATAATTCGTTGAGGTTGTCTAACGAAGGTTTTGTTTCAGGTGGATAAGTTCCTGAAAATTGAATCTCAGATAAATCATTGACCTTGCGTTTAGCAATTTCAGACTCAAGATGGTGCAAAGGGGCAAGTCCATTTTTAACTGCGATCCATACGCAAAGCAAGGTCAATGCAATGAATATTAAATTGGGGCCAATCATCGCACTCAGAAAAGTTCTCAAAGCTTCTGATCGACTGAGTGTTGTTTTTAAAACGGTAACTTGAATTTCGCGATTGGAAATTTTAGTTGTATGGCTCGCAATTCGGACCGCTAAATTTTGCCAAGTGCCGTCTTGGAAACGAATCGCACGCGATGGGTATGCAAATGATGGCACATTGGGATCGCCTGCGAGTACGTTTCCATTGGTATCTCTGACACAGAAAAATATCGTGTCGGGTAAGTCACTTTCTATCAAGTTTTCAACTTCAGGTGAAATGTCGAGTTTGTGAGGTTGATTCCCACTGAATCTGACCAAACTTTCTAAGTCAGTCACGACATCAGCCAGTGTGCTGTCGTATGCAGAATCAATGGTTTGGTGAGCAAGTTTGTAATCAATGGCCGCACTGATGGTCAGTAGCAATATCAGTGGTGGCACGAGAAACAGTAAAAGTCTTTTCCTCAGACTAATTTTTCCAAGCAACTTGATGGGGCTGTCAGTTGTTGGGCTCGTCAATTCGGTAACCGATGCCTCGGATTGTTCTGATAAAGACTTCATTTGATCCCAGCTTTTGCCTTAAACGAGAAATGTGAACTTCAATGTTGTTGAGCGTCACATCTTTGTCCCATCCCATTAACTTTTGAATCAGGGCATCTTTGGAAACAACATCTGGTGAAGCCAATAAAAGTATTTCTAGTATCTCCCATTCGCGCTTTGTGAGATCAATCACAATGCCATTGAGGGTCGCGATACGTGTAGAACTATTTAAAACAAATTGGTTGTGTGTAACGATGCATGTACTTTTGGCGTGTCTTCTTCGATACAGAGCCTTGAGCCGAGCGACGACTTCAGGCAGACGGTAAGGTTTGACCAAGTAGTCATCCGCCCCAGTGTCAAAGCTACGTACCAAATCCGTCACATCATCGCGCGCCGTCAAGATAAGTACAGGTGTTGAATTATTTGATTGTCGTATTCTTTGTAAAAAATCTAATCCACTAATGCCAGGCAGTCCAATATCAATGAGATAAATGTCGTAAATCTCGCCATGAATTGCCGATTGCGCCTTTTCTGCTGAGTCGAACCAGTCGACCAAATAGCCAAACTGTTTGAGTCCTGTCTTCAAGCCTTCAGCGAGTGGGGCATCATCTTCAATTAACAAAATTCGCATGATTAGCGATTTTTTTCCAGAACGACGATGTCCGATGGTTCAGTGCCGTCGTTCGGTTCGTGATGCGCGATTCCGTAATGACAGTCAATGCATGTTTTTCCTTCGCTTTGCATTTTCCTGTGTTGTTTTCGCGCTGTTGGGCCTTGTGCATCAGGATCCATGGCTTGGACGTTATGACAACTTCTGCACTCCTGAGAGTCAGTGGATTTCATATGCTGCCATACACGGCTTGCCAGTTCAGATCGGCGTTGTTCAAATTTTTCTGGGGTATCAATCGTGCCCAAAAGATGGTGCCATACATCATTGGCAGCCAAAACCTTACGCTTCAATAAGCCAATGGTGTCATGTGGTACGTGGCAATCTGAGCAACTGGCTTGAACACCCGTTCTGTTTTTTGCATGAATTGTTTGCGAATATTCTGCAAAGTTGTTTTCTTTCATTTCATGACAGCTGATGCAGAAGTTTGTATCGTTGGTCAGGTGAACAACGGATGCCATCCCCCAAAAGAGCATCGCACCCAGTGTAAGAAGACCCACGACACCTAATATGCCAACTGTCCATTTTAATTTTGATTTACTCAACAGGTTCCCCTTAGATTTTTTCATTTTTAGCTTGAATTCCTGAACAAAGCCTTAACGGAGATTTCAGGTTTCTTTCAGTATGACGTGATCAAAATATGGCCATCACATCAGATCAATGAGTTCTAAATGAAAAATCTTTTGCAAATGACATGGACGCGATGCGCGTTAATTGCCCTTGCTGTATTTTCTGGCGCAATCGTTCCCTCGACGAGTTTCGCCGTACCCAGTTACGCACGCCAAACGGGCAGCGATTGTGGTGGCTGTCACGTCGGTGGATTCGGCCCACAATTGACCCCCTATGGCATGCGATTCAAAATGGATGGCTACATTGACTCCAATGGCAGTGATTCAAGCAAAGTTCCGCTTTCAGGCATGTTGGTGGGCAATTTGACAAAGACTAGAAAGGCGGCTGCAGAGGGCGATTCAGCAGATGGATTTAAGTCTAATAACAATGCTATTTTTCAGGAAGCTTCGCTTTTCTTGGCTGGTCGTTTGTCGGAGCGCGTGGGTAGCTTTACTCAATTGACTTACTCCGGGGTAGACAAAAAATGGGCGGTTGACCAACTCGACATTCGTCACACCAAATCGGTAACGGTTCAAGACCAAGAGGCGACCATCGGCATCTCCCTCAATAACAATCCAACCTTGACCGATCCTGTGAATACTTTGGGGCAGTGGCGGTTTCCTTATATTTCGTCAGACTTTGGATACTCTCCTGCAGATCAAACCGTGCCCTTGGTTGAACGATTGGGCGGTAGTGTTGTTGGTTTGAATTTATATTCATTCCTTCAAAATGGCATTTATGCTGAGTACGGCTTATACAACACCCCGAGCCAGCAGACATTGAGCCGAATGGGCAGCGGGGATGCCGGCAGCTTCAAAGGCTTCGCGGATTACATGCGAGTGGCCTATCTTGCTGATCAAAAACGAAGCAATTGGTCCGTTGGTTTGCTTTACTTCGGCGCAAAAGTCAGACCTGATCGCACTTATGCAGGCGGAGATACTGACAACTACAAAGACTTTGGTGTCGATGCCTCTTATCAGTTCCTTGGTAACCGTGAGCACATGTTCACATTGACCTCTAGCTATATTCGAGAAAAAAGAAATCTTGGATATACCTATGGTGTGTTGGCCGAGGGCGATCAAGCGCAAACCACTGCTAATCAGTTCCGTATTGCAGGTTCGTATCACTACAAACAGCATTGGGGTACGACTTTAGGTTTGTTCGACAACCGTGCGACTGCGGACAGCAGCTATAGCGGAACTTTGGGTTCTGCGGGGGGCTCTGCATCTTTACGCCCCAATACATCAGGCTACACGGTTCAGTTCGACTGGACACCATGGGGACAAGAGAAGTCATGGTTAGCGCCTAACGCAAATGTCCGAATGGGGATTCAATATACCGGCTATCAGCGCTATATGGGTGGGGCTACCTATATTGATGGAAGCGGAGATCTGCGCAATGCAAAAGACAACAACACATTAATGTTGTTTGTCTGGACATCTATTTAATTTAAGGCTGCTATGAAAAAAATAGCCGTATGGGTATCGCTGGCATCGCTTGCTGTGATCTCCACCGCCAGTCATGCAGAAGGAAACGCGAAGGCAGGTGCTTCTGTCTTCACGGAGGAGTGCAGCGACTGTCACAGCACTACACCGG
>CANCGU010000320.1 GCA_947377705.1 Comamonadaceae bacterium | reverse complement strand
ACTCAGCCCCTATGAGTTCGAGCGGCAGAGTCAGACTGTGCTGTGAAAAGTGTCTATAGGTTTGGGGGAATGCCAGAGGCACAACAAAAATACTTTAAAGATGATTGTGAGAAAAAAGCTGATGAGTTGGTCCTTGAAAAGACAAGAAGACACAGAAACGTTCCAAGCGCAATTGAAATCAATCTTGAATTATGGATAAATGAAAACTGCGCGAAATAATTACTATTAGTAATGGTAAATTTCAATACATCTCATGTATCGGCGTCAGGTTTTTTTAATATTGTTATTAAGTGGATTTTATTTCCGTGCCAATATTGTTTTTCAATCTCAAAACCTCCTTTAAATCCATACATTTTCGCTAAACAATTTTTATTGTCAAAATAGAGTGGAAAGGTTTCCACAGTAATAATGTTTACATGAGTGGGATCTCGCCATGCTGCCGGCGCAGGAAAAGCTGGAGTGAACGATAGGAACTTCCCGCCAGGTTTTAGTACCCTATAAATTTCCGACATAATATCTACAAAGCAAAATTTCCTATCAGGCGCATAGATAACCCTTGGGATGTGCTCTAAGAAATCAAAGGCAGAGCAATAATCAAAGAAATCATCATCAAAGGGGATTGGGTCCACAGCGAGATCTGCCACTAAAACTTTATCATCACTTTCCCTAATGTCTACACCATATAACTGATCCGCTTTAAATGGGTTTTTGGGAATCAATCCACATCCTAAATCTAAACTTTTGGTCATTTTTTAAGCTCTGTTAATTTCTTGATGCTATCATTTTTTGAATATGAAAATATTTCAACACGAGTCTCTTCAATGCTTTTCACTAAGCCTCTCTAACCTCTTCTTGTACTTCTTCCGAATCGAAAAAACACTCTGGGGAACCCATCTGCGTCGCCGAGACGTGAGGTATCCGGTCCCATTGAAGTGGTTAGCGATCTGTCGGTGCTCCATCCACGGGGCCTCAGATTAAGTATATAACTGATAAGCATTTTTTGATAGTCACTCAGCGGTCGAATGTTGTGTGTCACAGGACCTCTGCTGCCGATCATCCTTTTAAGGTCACCGTGGAGTAGTTCAGCTGGTAATTAGTTCTGACGAAGCAACAGAAGTCAAAAACTAGCGCTAAATTAATTCAATACTCTTGAGTTCAAAAATAAAGATCAACCATGCATCCCTACATCTATTCCCAATTCGAAAAACTTTGTAGTAGCTTAAATATGCGTGGACGAGTTCTTGAAATTGGTGCGTCTCCACACCATTCTAATCTGTTGACCTTACCTAGTCTCAAAGAGGCATCGCTTCGGATAGGCGTAGGTTTAGATGGTTCGATGGACGCGGATAACTATACGATTTTGCATCAAGATGCACATGATCTGTCTAATTTTCAAGATCAATCATTTGAACTCGTGATATCAAATTCAATGTTGGAACACGACCCTCAATTTTGGATCACTTTGAAGGAAGCGCATCGTGTTTTGGCTCGAGGAGGCTGGATGATGGTTGGCGTGCCTGGTTTTGGAAACAAAGGTGAAATCCCACTCTCAAAAAATATCTTGGATGCAATTATTTCCGATCCAAATGGGAGAAATTATTTAGATATTTTTCGTAGTTCATCTTTGACGCTAAGTGTTCACAATTATCCTGGTGACTTTTACAGGTTCAGCGCTCAAGCTATGAAGGAAGTCATTCTGCAGGATTTAGTAGAGACTCATGTTCTGACGGTCATGCAACCGCCGAGAGTATTAGGGATCGGGCGTAAGCCATAGAAAAATCTCTCAATGGGAGGGTGAACATACAAGCAAGGCCTCAGCGTGTTTAGTATTGCGTCCACTAGGATTGAGCTTGGAAGCTTTTAGTGTGATTGGCGTCAGAAATGAAGGCGCGTACCGTCGTGTTTGAGACTTCTTGATCTGCTTGGTGCGTATGCGTTGAACGATGAATAGATAGACCTGATTCGGAATCGTGTGTGGATCAAGATGATTTATCGCAAGCTAAGCTTTTTACTCTAGAAAAAATCGCTGTGGTTTTAGCAATGTCAAATCCGCTGGTATGTGCTGAATTCCGAGGTGGAGACATTCGCTTAGTTTCTTGTGACTCGTCAAATCCTTTGGCTTATCCTATTGCTGGGAATGGCAAAGTCCAAGATATGTTTTTCCTTCGGGCAGATGCACAATGTGAAAGCGAAAGCTTTTTTAAAACAGGAGACAAAGATGAAATTATTCAAACAATTGATGCTGTGTTCGCTGATCGGTGTGGCAACAATGGCAAGTGCACAAAACGTCAAAATCATTGGGTTGGTTGAACTGTCGGGTACTGGCACCACATCTGGCACCAATTTTGATAACGGCATCAAGCTGGCTGTCAAAGAAATCAATGCGGCTGGCGGCATCTTGGGTAAAAAAATTGACTATGTTTCGTACGACACACAGTCCAATCCAGGGGTAGCCAAGGGCCTCACTGACAAGGCCGTGGACGAGGGTGCTTATGTAGTGATGGGGCCGGTTTTTTCTGGCTCCATCATGGTGAGCATGGCATCGACCAAGCGTGCAGAAATTCCGAACTTCACCGGTGGTGAAGCTGCCGCAATCACGCAGCAAGGCAATCCATATGTCTTTCGCACTTCGTTCACCCAGTCTACGGCGATGCCCAAGATTGCAAACTACATCAAAGAAAAAGTCAAAGCCAAAACGGTGGATGTGGTGTATGTGAACAACGATTTTGGCAAAGGTGGTCGCGATTTGATCATCAGGTCACTGGAAGCGCGTGGCATCAAAGTTGGCGCAGATATTTCGTCTGAACCCGGTCAAGTGGACTTCAGCAGCGTGGTAGTAAAGGCCAAACAATCGAATGCCGATGCTTTGTTTGCATACACCAACGAAGAAGAATCCGCACGCTTGCTGCGTGAGTTGAAAAAACAAGGTTACAAGAAACCGGTCATTGGCGAAACGGTGTTGACCAGTCAAAAAGTGATTGAGCTTGCTGGTGATGCTGCCAATGGTGCGATAGCTCACGTCGGATTGACGGCCGATGCACCGCAAGCGGGGGTCAAAAAGTTTGATGCCGCTTTCCAGAAAGAATACAACTCGCGGTCAGATCACAATGGTTTGAAGGGCTACATCGGTATTTATACCGTCAAGGCGGTCACCGAGAAGATCGGTAAGTTTGACTCCAAGGCCTTTGCTGCTGCGATGAAAAACGTCAGCCTATCTGCCAAGACGAATCCAGGCTTGTTGCTGGACATCTCTTACGACGAGAACGGAGACTTGGACCGTGAAAGCTACTTGACCAAAGTGGTGAATGGCAAGCAGGTGGTGAGCGAAATCTTGCCACCTGTGAACAAGAAATAAATAAGGCTTAAGCATGTCAGACAGCAATCAGTTCAAGTTGGCAGGTGTGATGGGAATGCCGGTGTTTCAATCGCGCTCTCCTATCTTGCACAACTATTGGATCAAGAAGTACAACCTGAAAGCTGCCTACGGACACTTTCCCGTGCAGATTGACAACGTCGAGGCTGCTGTCCGAGGTTTGTCTGCGTTGGGCATTGCAGGCTGCAATATCACGCAGCCTCACAAGCTGATGGCGATGAAACTGATGGATCAGCTCAGTCCTATGGCTCAACGTATTGGTGCGATCAATTGCATTGTGGTGCAGCCAGATGGCAGTCTGCATGGTTTCAATAACGACGGGTTTGGCTACATTCAAAGTTTGAAAGATACCAAGCCCAGTTGGCGTGCGGACGATGGCCCAGTCGTCGTGCTGGGTTCCGGTGGTGCTGCGCGCGCGGTGGTCATCAGTTTGCTAGATGAAGGGGCGAAAGAAATCAGGTTGGTGAATCGCACGCGTGCTAAAGCCGATGAATTGGCCTCGGTCGACTCCCGCGTGGTGAAAACCTTCGCTTGGGATGAGCGTCATGCGGCGCTTGAAGGAGCTGCTCTGTTGGTCAACACCACCAATCAAGGTATGTACGGGCAACCTGCCTTAGAAATTCAACTGGACGCCTTGCCCAAAACAGCAATGGTGTCTGATTTGATTTATATCCCGCTAGAAACCCCGCTGCTGGCCGCTGCGCGTGAGCGAGGGCATTTGACGGTGAACGGCTTGGGCATGTTGCTCAACCAAGCCATTCCCGCATTTGAAGCTTGGTTTGGTGTGAAGCCCGAAATCACAAATGAATTGCGTCAAGCCGTTCTTGCTACCTTCTGAATGATGAGTGTGCTCACAGAATCAAAGATTGACGCGCACTGCCATGTGCTAGACCCCCATCGCTTCCCTTATGGGGAGAACGCCACGTATCGACCTGTAGGGCAGGAAATGGGCAATGCCAAATATTTCCAAGCACTCATGGCTTGTTACGAGGTTAAACATGCGTTGTTGGTGGGGCCCAATTCTGGCTATGCGACCGACAACCGTTGTTTGCTTGATGCCTTGGCCTCTGCCCCTGGGGTGTTCAAGGGCATCGCAGTGGTGCCCAACGACATCAGTCTAGAAGACTTGCAGCAGCTCAAGGTGCAGGGCGTGATTGGTGTGGCGTTCAACTCTTCACTGATGGGTTTTGATTTTTACTCGACGATCCAGCCCTTATTGGAACGGCTCCAACAGTTGGACATGTGGGCACAGTTCCAAGTTGAGCACGATGGGTTGCTGGACTTCCTGCCCATGCTCTCGCGTGTGGATGTGAAGTTGATGGTCGACCACTGTGGCCGTCCTCATGTTGACGCTGGTGTTACACAGCCAGGTTTTCAAGCTTTACTGGCTTTAGGTCGTGAAGGTCGCGCTGTGGTGAAAATGTCTGGTTTCGCAAAGTTTTCGCAAGTTGGTTACCCATTCGCAGATACCCATGTGTTCGTGGAAGCGCTTGTGCGTGAGGTGGGGCTCAAGAATTGCGTGTGGGCTTCAGACTGGCCTTATCTCAAAGCATCATATCGGTTGGATTACGGGCCAATGCTGCGCACCTATGAATCGATGTTCAGCATGCAAGAGCGTCACCAATTGATGTGGGCATCGGCCAAGCATCATTTCGGCTTCTGAGTTCTAAGTCGAAGCCATATGTCGCGCATGCCATCGCTCTACATCCCGCATGGAGGTGGGCCTTCGTTTTTCATGACGGGCGAGCGCAAGCAGCGCTATCAGGATACAGAAGACTTTTTGCGTCGCATTCCGCGGTCATTACCTGTGAAACCCAGTGCGATTTTGATCATCACGGCCCACTGGGAAACGCGCATACCGTCCTTCACGGGGGCGTCCCATCCAAGGCTGATCTACGACTATCAAGGATTTCCACCTGAGACTTATTTATTGGAATATCCAGCAGATGGATTGCCGAGTCTGGCGCATCGTGCGGCAGATTTAGTTGTTCAGTCAGGTGTTCCCGCTGTCGTAGATCCTGACTACGGATGGGACCATGGCGTTTTCATTCCCCTCAAGGTGATGTATCCAGAAGCGGATATACCCGTTGTGGCCATGTCTTTGCAGGTAAGTTTGGATCCAAATTTACACA
The DNA here is from genome assembly GCA_947377705.1 of Comamonadaceae bacterium. The sequence goes on along the minus strand of CANCGU010000320.1, from coordinate 1,947 downwards.
GCCATCTTGGCCGAGCTCTTCGTGCTTTGCGGGATGAGAATGTGCTCATTGTGGGCGCTGGAATGAGTTATCACAATTTGCGAAATTTTGTTGAACAAGCGCCTTCGTCCTATGCGTTTCATGATTGGTTAGATCAAGCGCTTGCAGGTACTTGGTTGGAGCGCTCTCAAGCCTTGGCCAATTGGCAATTTGCTCCGGGCGGCCGCGGATCGCATCCTAGAGAGGAACACTTATTGCCGTTGATGGTTGCCAGTGGAGCCGGATCAGATGCACCTGGACGCGCCATTTGGAGGGGGAATATTGGGGCAACTTGTATTGGGGCTTGGGCGTTTGATTGAATATGCAGATCAGTTTTCGAAAAAAATCATAATTCAGCTGGATGAAGAATAAATTGAGGTAAGTTTCGCTTCAAAATTTTCCCCATGGCATTCCTTGGGAAATCTTTAAGAATAAAAACCTTTCGTGGATACTTTATTCCGAGTTGGATTTTCGAGTAATTCACAAGCTCGTTTGGGGTTATTGGCGAGCGGAGTGTGACAGCGACGACGGGAACATCGTAGAAATGTTCATGACTCAAAGCGAAGGCGGCTGCTTCATGCACGGCTGGATGGTCTGTGAGGACGTGTTCAATCTCAGCGGGGTAGATATTGATTCCATCGTAAATCATCATGTCATCTTTACGACCTAAAAAAACCAGTTCATTTTTCTCAGTCAGCAAGCCCAAGTCCCCTGGGTAAAACCAATCCTGTTTGAAATGAATTGTATTTATTTCGGGGCTATTCAAATAACATTTGATAGTGCCTGGCGCACGGACTCTTATTTCACCTGGCATTCCATTGGGCTGTGGGTTGCCCTCTGGATCTACAACTTCGACTTGAATCGTTGGGGCAGGTTGGCCAACCGACCCGATAACTTGACTCCCAATTTCGGGCGTCGTCATGGTGATTGATCCGGTCTCGTTGGTTGCGTAAATTACGTAAAGATTTGGGTTGATTTTTTCCGTAAATTCTTTTCTAAGTTTTTCAGAAACTGGAGATGATGTGACTCCGAAAAATCGGAGTGTTGGAATTGACCGTCCTAGTTCGATAAGCTGCCCAACAAGTGACGGTATTCCAATTGCTAGTGTGATTTTATTTAAATTTAAAAAATCGATCAGTTCATGAGAAACAGGCATTCCGATAGGTAGACAAATTGTGACACCTTCTCGCAATCTTCGGATTAAAGTATATTTTGAAATGAAATAATCTAATCTAGGTGGTAGCCACACCACATCATTGGGTTGGATAGGGATGACATTCGAAAATTGATCACATCTTTGCATTGTGTCAACATGACTAAGCAGTGAAAACTTAGGGTTTCCGATGGTTCCTGAGGATTGCAAGATCATCCAAGGGGTATCTTGATCAGATGCAATCTGATGACGCTCGGTTAGAGCAATTGGTTTGGTATAAATTTTTTCTAGAAATATTCCATTTGATTCGTTTTCCCCTAGATTTTTCGAATCATATATTGTGAATTTTAAGTTTAATTTTCGTTGTAGCTCTTTTCGACTGTCTAAACTTTCTGTGGCTGGTATGGCGATCTGAGTGACGCCTAATCTGGTTAAAGCTAAGGCGCAAATCATATGAACCAATGGATGTAGCATGGTGATGGCAACTCGATCTCCTTGCCTTAATCCATCATGATGCAACCGCGAGGCAGTGGACCAAATTAGCTGATCTAGTTGAAGCCATGTGATGCGATGATCAGGTGTAATGACGGCCAAAGCATGAGGCTTTTGTGCAGCATGCTGATGAAGTGGATCAATAAGGTTCATGAGATATCTCATAGGAATTAATAAAATCAAACGCTAACAAATACTATAAAATACCACGTTTTTTAATTTTAGATCAAATCAAAAATGAAAAGTTTGTATGTGCATTGTGGTCTTCATCAGACAGGGACTAC
>CANCGU010000319.1 GCA_947377705.1 Comamonadaceae bacterium | reverse complement strand
TGCTCATGCTCGTGCTCGTGCTCAATCGGTTATCTTTACACCAACGATTAAACTCGTCGCTGCCAAATTGGCTCCCCTGGTCCGAATGGATGATCACCGACTCTTTGGGCCGTCTGCGTCACACCGCCATCGTCAATGCATCCAGCACTAAGCCCGTTTGCATGCGTGGCTCCATGCTCCAGCCGACCACTGCACGCGAGTGCAAGTCCAGCACAGCCGCCAAATACCCCCCCTCATGCGCGCGGATATACGTGATGTCCGTCACCCAAGCTTGATCGGGTTCGTCGTGCTTAAACGAAGAGTCGCTCGTGATCAGAGACTGTTTCCAAAGCTAAAACCCCAGTACCATCAGACTAGTTTTTGCTCTATTAAAGTTAATGCCAAATGGTCAAAGTTCTACGTGCCTGCAAAATCAGGAATGACAAGGTCAAGCTGAATTCGAAGATATTCTTTTAAATCACAAGTTTGGGAATGCGTTGCCAAGGTCGACTCCTTGTAGAGTTGAAGACAATATTGCATGATACAAACACAAGAATATAATCGAGCTAATTCACAGCCACGCCATCACCTGCCCTGACGCTCCGGCTATTATCAAATCGCAGTAGATCATCTCTCGCTCCGAGCTCGATAGTTGGAAGCGTGATTTCCGCCTTAAAATAAAATTAATAATACAAAGAATTTTTCATTGTTATGTCACAAGTAACCATTTCGAATAATGATAACGTCGGTGTTGATGACCTCATCTTCTCTAGAGCAAAAGACTATCCTCAAAAGATTGCTTACGAATCAGATGAAATAAGAGTTAATTACAAGCAATTAGAGTCACTTTCATGGTCATTCGCTCGCTTCTTTCTATCCCAGCAAGTCAAACCCCATGAAGTCGTTGCCCTGTCAATCAGGAACGATTTTCTTTACTTGATTGCAATGCTTGGTGCCATGAAAATTGGGGCAACTTTATTTAGCATCCCTGTTACTGAATCTACTGAATCACGCCTTGAAGAAGTAATACAGCTTAAGATCTCAAAATATTTTTCAGACTTTAGGGATGAGAGTAATTTTGAATGGATAAAAATACCGATGGAATTAGCTGCAATAAAAGTCAATGACTTTCAAGTCAAAAATTGGGGGGAAATTGATATTCCATGGATGGCTTTAACAAGCTCAGGTTCAACAGGCGCCAGAAAAATATTCTCTTTAACGCACCGCCAGCAACACATACGTAACCGAATTAATACTGAGGCATGCCAGCTAACCGGCGATGATAGAATCTCAACGATGTCCCCATTGTGCTTCCCCACAACAAAGCAGAGATATCTAGAAGCTCTTTCGATAGGGGCAACAATTGTAAAATTGAAAGAAACTAACACAGTCAATGCTTTGGCTGATTATCTTGTAACAGTATTATTTTCAACATCCATGCATACGGAGAAATTGCTCAACGATATCAAGGGAAGTAACCGAAATTTAGAAAAGCTGAGAACTATTTTTATCGGAGGATCGGAGGTAAAAGATTCAGTTCGCAAAAGAATAGCTTCTGAAATTGGCTGTAATTTGGTGGTTCGTTACGCCTGCAATGAGACGTCGCTAATAAGTTCAACCAACAGAGACAATTTAAATATTCCATTTTCCGTAGGCACCACCGTAGACGGGGTTCAAGTAAAAATCATTAATGCCGTTGGTGCAGAGTGCAATGCTGGAGTAGATGGATTAATTTTGGTCAAGACATCAGGAATGATCACAAAATACTTAAATGAAGAAGACACCATCAGAAATTTTCGTGCCGGATGGTTTGTCACTGGTGATGTTGGAAATATAAATAGCCAAGGAGTTTTAACGCACAGGGGTAGAAAAGACGGCGTAGTAATATTCAACGGAATAAATATATCTCTTGCCGAAATTACAAAAACGGCTTTAGCTTTTGATTACGTTGCGGACGCCACAAGTATTTCGGTAAGGCATCCCATTCATCAAGATATTCCAGTTTGCGTAGTACAGTTTCATGAGTCATCAAACTCAATGCTTACACATTTGAAAGATGAACTCAGGGTTAAGCTGGGCTCAAGAGGGCCGAAAACTCTTCTAGAGGTAAGTGAAATCCCAAGGGATAGCAATGGGAAAATTATAAAAGTTGATTTGCGCGACTTGGTGCTGAAGCTAATGGTCAAATAATTCTTAGCCGAGTTAAAAGCGATTTATTACTTTCCATCACCTCTTTAATGTACATTGCGGATTCAGTCCGACCTTTGTAAAAACTAAAATACCCCGCCTTGTTAAGAATGGACTCATACGTTGGCGTTTTAATCCAACCCTTTACGGCGGTCTCGATAGTCTCTTTTGCTTTAATGTTCAAAAATTTAGTAGCAAATATTCCTTGCCATCCTTCGATATGGAGCTTTACAAGTCCAAGCTCTGACGCTGAAGGGACGCTCGGCGCAAATTTTGAACGGGTTAATGAGAAATTCATCAGTACGTTAAGATCGCTTCTTTCTATCAAAGCCGAAAATGCTAGCCAGCTAAAAATTCCGACCGGTACTCTTCCTGATATAATATCCATTATTGCTTGTCCATTATTAGCATACGGCACGGGAAGAGTTTTTATTCTTAGCTCCTCCCCAAGTAGTTCCCCGATTAGATGACCGCCAGTTCCAAGGGAGCTTATGGCGTATGTAAGTAATCCTATTCGAGTTATGTCATCAATACTTTTTAGGTTTGATTTAGCGCTCGTGATAAGGAAAAACGGCACCCCCACAAGCATTGCAAGAGGACTCAAGTCCCTTTGAGGGTCAAATGGAAGCGGTTTATTTGTGGTTAATGGCAGGTTAGTTATTAATCCTGAGTTTGCCATTAAAATGTTTGGTTGATCTTTCGAGAGACTGAAATAGTGATTAGTGGCTATTAGTCCACTCGCTCCCGGTTTATTGTCAACCAATATCTGAAGGTCTGTGGTTTTTGATAAATAATCAGCAAAGCTTCTGCCGTAAAAATCTGCAGAGGTGCCTGGTGAGGCACTAATTACCAGCCATCCATTTTTCGCTACTTCCCTTGAGAAAGCATGGGGTGCTAGCATGAGCGACGAAATGGAAGCCATCACCCTTCTTTTTGATAAATCTGTTTTATTCATAGGTATCATTCTCAAATCGTTTAAGGTGTCTATGTCATCACCGTGGATGACTCGAGGCAGATGATAAAAATCATGAGATGGATTACTATCTCAGATGTGGTTCTGATAACCAGCAGAAAAACATCCAATATGACAATATTTTAGAAACTGCAGCCCCGTTTACATAAAACTCCATATACCCTCGAAATTAGATAACTCCGCCGCACGCCTCACCAAGTTCCCCCAAGTCTCTCTAACCTCTTCTTATATTTCTTCCGCATCAAAAAACACTCTGGGGGAACCCATTTGCATCCCCGAGGCTTAAGGTAACCGGTTTCATTGAAATGATTAGCGATCTGGCGGTCATTCCATCCCTGGGACCTCAGCGACAACACGGTAGAAATCAACTCCTGTTTGTAAGCACTCAACGGACGAATGTCGAGCACCAGCAGTCCACTGCTAACGATGAGAGGCATTGCGGGTTCGATGGGGGAACTCTGCGAAGCAGGTCCCAACAGACTCACTCCACCGTGACAGACTTCGCCAAATTCCTAGGCTTATCCACATCCGTGCCACGCGCGCACGCTGTGTGATAACTCAGCAACTGCAAGGGCACGACGTGCAAGATGGGTGAGAGCACACCGTAGTGCTCAGGCATGCGAATGACGTTCACGCCTTCGCTGCTTTCAATCTTCGTATCGCCATCGGCCAGCACATACAGCACGCCGCCACGGGCGCGCACTTCTTGCATGTTGCTCTTGAGTTTTTCTAGCAACGCGTCGTTGGGCGCCACCGTCACCACAGGCATGGCACTGGTGACCAGTGCCAAGGGGCCGTGCTTTAACTCGCCCGCGGCATAGGCCTCGGCGTGGATGTAGGTGATTTCTTTAAGCTTCAACGCGCCTTCAAGGGCGATGGGGTAATGCGTGCCACGGCCCAAGAACAAAGCATTTTCTTTACTGGCAAATTCTTGCGACCACGCGATGAGCTGCGGCTCGAGCGCCAGCACCGCTTGCAAAGCGGCGGGCAAGTGGCGCATGTCTTTGATGTGCGACGCCTCTTGCGCGTCCGTCAAACGGCCTTTGGTTTGTGCCAAAGCCAAGGTCAACAAAAACAAACCCGCGAGTTGCGTGGTGAAGGCTTTGGTGGACGCCACGCCAATCTCTGCACCCGCACGCGTGACGTAGGCCAACTTGCACTCGCGCACCATGGCGCTGGTGGACACATTGCAAATGGTGAGCGTTTTGTCCATGCCCAAACCTTGCGCGTGGCGCAACGCGGCCAAGGTGTCGGCCGTCTCGCCCGACTGACTGATGGTGACCACCAAGCTGTTGGGGTTGGGCACCGATTCGCGGTAGCGGTATTCGCTGGCAATCTCGACTTGGCAAGGTATTTTGGCAATCGCCTCGATCCAATACTTGGCCACGCAGCCGCTGTAGTAGCTGGTGCCGCAGGCGAGGATGAGCACGTTGTCGATGGCTTTGAACACCGAGTAAGCGCCGTCACCAAACAACTCAGGCGTGATGCCCTCGATGCCTTCGAGCGTGTCGGCAATGGCACGCGGTTGCTCGAAAATTTCTTTTTGCATGTAGTGGCGATACGGGCCCAACTCTGCCGCACCGCTGTGCGCTTGCACGGTTTTCACTTCGCGCGTGACGGCTTTGTGGTGGCGGTCTTGCACCCAGTACTTCCCAATTTGAATGTCCACCACATCGCCCTCTTCGAGGTACACGATTTGGTCGGTCACACCCGCCAAGGCCATGGCATCGCTGGCGAGAAAGGTTTCGCTGTGCGCTTTGCCCACACCCAAGATGAGGGGCGAGCCTGCGCGTGCGCCAATCACGCGGTGCGGCTCGTCTTTGTGGAACACGGCAATGGCGTACGCGCCGTGCAGTTGAACAATGGCGGCTTTGACCGCTTCAAACAAATCGCCGTTGTAGAGGCTGTCCACCAAGTGGGCGATGACCTCGGTGTCGGTTTGGCTTAAAAACTCATAGCCCTTGGCTTGCAGCGCGGCGCGCAGCTCGTCGTGGTTTTCGATGATGCCGTTGTGGACCAGGGCCACACGCCCCGGCTTGTTCGGGGCGTCTTTCCCATCTTGGCCGGCTTTGTACTCCCCCGCGCCAGCCCCCGTGCCGTGGCTGAAGTGGGGGTGCGCGTTGTGCACCGCGGGCGCACCGTGCGTAGCCCAGCGCGTGTGGGCAATGCCAATGCCGCCTTCGATGTGGTCGACTTTCACCTGATCCATCAGCTCAAACACACGCGCCGTGCTGCGCGCACGCTGCAAGCCGCCCTGCTTGGCCCCCAAACTGGCCGAATGCACCGCCACGCCGCACGAGTCGTAGCCACGGTATTCCAGCCGCTG
>CANCGU010000318.1 GCA_947377705.1 Comamonadaceae bacterium | reverse complement strand
ACACCAACACGGCGGGTTCTGTGCCTGATGCGAACGATGGTGTCAGCACCAACCTCGTCGGCGCAACCGTCCAAAACTTTGCGGCGGGCGACTTGATTTATGTGGACGACCAAAAGAACGACAAAACCCAGATCAACAACAGCAAGTTCACACAAATTGCCAACTACGGCGTAGGTGGCGACCAAATCGTTGCCTTTGACAGCCTTGACGGGTTTTATGGCGGTACTGAATTGACCCTCACGGGCGCGGGTACTACGGATGTCGACTCCTTGGCTTTGCGCGCACAACTCAACATCTCCAACAGCAAAACGCCCACGCCGACCCCCATCACGCACATTCAGCGCGTCGATGCCTCAGGCAACACAGCAATCGACAGCGCTGACCAATACGGTCTTGGCATCTCAGACGCCCAGCCTTTGCGCATCAAAATCAGCGCGCCAGACTTGAAAGCGGGAGACAAAATTCAGCTCTCCTACCAAAATACGGACGGCACCACAGCCACCATCGGCGGCCAATACACAGCCACAGATACCGATGCGGCCAATCATTACGTCACCTTAAGCCTCAGCAAAACTCAGCTGACGGACGCTGCCAATAAGTTCAACCTCGAAGGCTATAACAAGGTGTGGGCCAGCATCACCAACACGCAGGGTGCGGTCAGCACCAGCACGCTGTTGGGCGACGATGTCGATGGCGGCGGCAACGGTTTCTACCTCGATTTGCTGGCCACCAAGCCCACCATCAACACCCTGAGCCTCGCGGACGCCACACTCACCAGCGCAGAGACCTCCGTCGATCTGGTGGTCGCCAAAGACAAAATCAAAATTGGCGACACCTTGACCCTCAAGTTGGGCAGCACCGTGCTGGCAACCAAGGTCATCGACGCGACCAACATCAGCAACGACGTCACCTTCACCGTCAACAAATCCGCATTGGCTTTGGGCACCAACAGCGTGACGCTCACCAACACCGATGCCCAAGGCAACAGCGACTTCATTACCCAAGCCATCACGCGCAGCGATTTCGTCACCTACAGTGGCACGGTGGGCTTAGGCCCTGTGTTGGCAACCGCGAACGACCTGCAAGTTACCGCCTACGATAAAAACGGCAACGTATTAAGCACCAGCACGGTTGCCACAGACGGTACCTACACCCTCTCCATTGACAAAACCCAAGCGGGGGCTGTCACACTGCGTGTGGCCAACAAAACAGCCGCCACCACCACTGCGGACTACAGGGATGAAGCCTCAGGCGCGGCGAAAGACATTGGGGCAGGTGCCTCCATCGCTGCCATCACGGTCGCCAACGGTGCCAACCAAACCGTGCACATCACGGCACTTACCGATTTGGTGGCACGTCATCTCACAACGTCTACCAGCAACACCGTTGCAGCCAGCGACGCCAATATTGCCAAGTACAACTTGGCGCTCACCCAAGCGTTTGTCAACACCGCAGCCACCGATGCCACCACCCAAGGCATCACCAGCATCTTGCCCACCTTCACGGTGACCAACACAGGTACGGCCACCTCTGACCTTGCAACCAACACCTACGGCCAGCTCTTGGCCCAAATTTCGAAGCAGGCCGTGGTGAACAGCAAAACCATGGACGAGGTGCAAACGCTCATCAGCAACGCCATCACTTGGAACGACACCAACGCCACGATCACCAGCACAAGCGACATCGCCAAACAAGTCGTCTTACTCGGCAAAGTTGCCCAAGCCGTGGCACTGGCCACGGGGGCAAATGCGGCCAGCGTCCTTGCAGCTGCTGACATCACCAGCTACCTTGATCCGGCGGGCACTGGCGCACTGAGCTTGCTCAGCGCCGACCGCAAAGCCGACCTCATGGCCCGCATCGTGGCCATTGACAACGCAGCCGCTGGCACCCTGGACGAACGCACCGAGCTGGTCGCCTTGACCAACAAAGTGGTCGCCCTCGCCAAAATTCAAGACTACGCCGCCAACAGCGCCAACCCCGCGCCCACGGTGGCTGACTTCACTGCCGCAGGCGTCACTGGCGTGACTGCCGACAACCTCACCGCTGTCAACACCAAGTTGGTGGGCAGTTCAGCCGCCACAGGCACTGTGCCTGTCGATGGCATCATCGCGCTCGTGGTCGCCGCTGGCATTGCTGCACAAACAGCCGCCGTCACCGCCATTGCCGAATACGCCTTGGACGACACCAAGCCCGCGCCCAGCGTGTCCACCTATGCCTTGGCCGGCGTCACAGGCGTCACCACGGACAACCTGGCCGCCATCAATAAAAAAATCACCACCACCACCGATCTGAATGCACCCAAGACAGTGCCCACCATCACACTGTCGGACATTCAAACCGAGGTCACAGAGGGCATTGGCAGCTTCAGTGCGGCCCTGACCAAAATCCGTGCTTACATCATCGACAGCACCAACGAAGTCACCAACCCTTCGCCTGTCGCCAGCACTTACAGCGATGTTGGTCTAGACCTCATCAATACCCCAGAGGAGATCGCCAACGCGAACTATTACCTCTCCAAAGTCTTGGTCAATGAAAACGCGTTGCCAGCCAACGGCGCGTACCTCAACGATGCCAGCTTGCGTGCCAAACTCATCGCGCAAAACACAGCCATTGCCAAAATTGATGCCTATGCAGTCGACGCTGGCAGCACGGCACCCACGCCGACTTTCAGTGACTACCAAGATGCGGGCCTCACCATCAGCAACGCCAACGTCAGCGCTTTGAACAACGCAGTCAAGGGCAAGGTGTTCACTGCTGTCGACACTGCCAGCGAGTTGGCAGGCATTTACAGCGGACTCTTTGCAGGTGTGCCATCCATCACCAGCATCACGCTCGCGGGCGTTGGAACCGTCCCCTCCAATGGGGGCGCCGTTGCCAATGACAGCTACCTCAACAATGCCGAGCTCACACAGGCCGGCCAAGCCGTCAAATTCACGGTCAATTTTGACCGTGGCGTGTCTGGTGTCGCACTCGCCAACTTTGGGCTCACCGACAGCAGTGGTGCTGCGCTGACCGTTTCCTCAGGCGCCTTGCCCAGCATCGCATCGGTGGTCAAAGCGGATACTGAGGGCAAAGTGTGGACGGTCACTGTCAGTGGGGTCTCCGCCCTCACCAGCGGTAGTTTGCGTCTGAACTTGACCAACAACACCGGTATCTCTGACGTCGCCAACCCCGGCACAGCCCTCTCTCAAAGCACTTACGCCGCAACCAACTTCTACACCGTTGACAAAACCAACACCGTTGTCCTCGAAGACGGTGCCAATCAAGGCCAGCTCGTGGTCGACCAAGCCGTTGTGCTCACCAGTGCGGCGGCTGACAACACGTTCACCGTCCATGTCAAACCCGACAATTTACGCACGGGTGATGTGCTGACATTCTCTAAAACAGTGGGCGGTATCACCAGCACACTGGGCGCCGTCACGGTTGCCTCTGGCGACCTGTCGACAGGTGTCACTTACACCCTCAACAAGTCCGACATGGGCTCAGGTGGCACGGTCACCGTCACCAGCACCGATGTAGCGGGCAACACGGCCACCAGCTTTGTCACCGTCACAGTTAACCAATACGTCACCCTCCAAGGCACGATTGGTTTGTCCAGCAAACTGCTGGCCGCCACCGACTTGACTGTCGAAGCCTTCGACAACAACGGTAACCTCTTGGGCACAGGCACCATTGATAAAACCTTCAGCACCTATAAGTTAGACGTCCTCAAGGGCACCAGCGGCTTGGTCAAACTCAAGGTTCGCAGCAGCGGTAGCGGTGTCAACGACTATTACAACGAAGGCAAAAATGCCAATGGCGATTTAGGGGCAGGGGAGTCCGTATCGGCCACCATCAACATTCCAGTAGGTGACACCGCCACGGTCAAAACCGCCAACATCACCTTGCTCACCGACTTGGCCGCACGCATCATTGCGCGTGAATACCCCTCGGGTGCCAATAGCGCGCAAGTCACGGCAGTCAACACGGCCATCACCAAGCTCTTGCTCAAACTCAGCACCGATGACGTCGCCAAAGTCTACGACCCCATCACCAGCGTGGAGCCAGACTTTGCGGTCAGTTCAGCTGGCGTAGACAACGCCGCCGCCACCCGCTACGGCAACCTCTTAACCCAGCTCTCGCAGCAAGCCAACGACAAAGGCAGCTCGCTGGGCGTCATGCTTGACAACATGGCCTCCGGCATCAGTTGGAACGGCACAACGTCTGTGGCCACACTCAACACGGCCTTTGCCAAAGAAGTGGTTCTTTTGGCCAAAACCCAAATGGCAGCCGCTTTGACCACGGCCCCTGCCAACATCGATGCCATCCTCAGCTTCCAAGACCTCATCGACGGTGGCGTCACGGGGCTCTCGGGCCTCACAAGCAATGCAGGCAAAGCCACGGCGCGCAAAGCTGACCTCATCAACCGCATCATTGCCACCAACGACAACGGGGATGCCGCTGACGCGATGGTCGAAATTCAAGCCTTGGCCAACAAAGCCGTGGCCATTGCCAAAATTCAAGACTACGCCGATCTCACGGCACCTACGGCCAGCCAAACCCCCATCGTCACAGACTACAGCGACGCGGGCGTCACGGGCGTCACCACCGACAACCTCGCTGCCGTCAACAAAGTGGTGCTCAACTCAAGTTCCAGTGCCATCGATGACAGCACGCGCCAAGACCTTGTCGATTCAGGTGTTGCGCTGTACACAGCAGCCATCAACACCATCAAGGCGTATGCGGGTGGTGGTGCTACGGCGCCCACGGTTGACAACTACTTAGATGCGGGCGTCCCCATCGTCACGAGCAACAACCTCTCGGCCATCAACTACCAAGTCAAGCTTGCTGGTGTCGCTACCGCCGCGGATACAACGTCAGAAATTCAAGCCTTGGCTCAGAAGGGTGACGTCAACTTCACCACGGCGATGACGCAAATCAAAAACTACATCACCGACATCACCAGCGTCACCGGT
>CANCGU010000317.1 GCA_947377705.1 Comamonadaceae bacterium | reverse complement strand
CCGACTGCGCTTTCTGCGGCCTGTACCGTGGTCCGATCTTCAGGAGCGATGAGGGACTGATGGTGCAGTGCCCGGACTGTGGCCCTTTTGCGCTGGATCCGGCCAGTCAGCGCAGTTGGCGGCTGGACGACGAATGGCTGATCCGCAAGTTGCGCGGTGCACTGGACATTTCACCGCACGCAACCACCACTCAGATCGTCGATGGGGTGTGGGACATTGGCCGGTACAAGAAGCGGCCGGTGGTGCTGGCTCGCCGCATTGACTTGGTGGAGCGCCATGGGCTGCGGATTTTTCATGGACTTGAGCCGCGCAGTCAAAGCTGGGTGATCACGCCACGGCCTTTGGTGCGGTCACCACTGGAGCCGCTGGCTGGAACAGCCACGTGGTGGCATCTGGAAGACCGGTTTGCCCTGCATGGCTTGGCACTGCGGTTGATTGATCCGGACCAAGGTGAAAACCCCGATGCCTTGCAGGACAACACTCCAAGCGTGGCTGTCCATGGGCCGTTCAGTGAAGACTTCGCTTGGGTGCATCTTGAGGGGTGGCCACACGGTCCCATTCGCTTGACCGATGCACAGACCCGGGTGTTTGCAGCCCTGTGGGAGCAGCGTGGCCGGGCGCAATCATCAGAATTCATCATGCGTGCTGCAGGGCTTGACAGCGAAAAGCCCATGGATGTGTTCAAAGTGAAGGCCGCAAACCGGGGTGACCCGGTGTACGAGGGACCTTTGCAAGCCTATGAACAGTTGGTCAAGCGACAACGCAGACTGGGTCTGTATCGGCTGGACTGGGCGGGAATGTGATCCCTTGGGGATTGGCATCTAACAAAAAATCAAACATCTAACATTGACGATGTTAGATAAGCATTTTTATGTTGGATGACCTAGGCGTGCACAGGAGATGTGAAGCAAATAGCCGTCGTGATGGCTTCACCATTCTCTGGAATACGTCATCCCTTGGAGCTGTTCTTGTCCTCTCGCTTTGGCGACCATTCATTCATCTCTTGAGCGATGAACTCGGCCAATGGCGTGATTTGGCCTTTGACACTCGCTGCTTCCAGTGCCTTCATGTAGACATCTCGGCGGCTCATCCTAATCACAGTCCATGGGTAACCGCCAGATGCCAGCAGTGTGTTCATCAGGAAGCGACCGACGCGGCCGTTGCCATCGAAGTACGGATGTATGAAGACGAAGAGGTGGTGCCCAAGCACGGCGCGAACGCTGGCCTCAGGTTCTGCTTCGAGCAAGTCCCACAGCGTTTCCAGTGAATCCAGCAAGGCATCACTGGGCAGCGGTGTGTGCATCGAGTTGCGGATAAAAATCGGACCACGTCGATAACCAGTGAGCTGACCGGCTTCGACGATGCCTGCAGTCACAGATGCGCCGAACAGTTCGGCATACCACTCGTGGTGATCTCGCTTGACTACAAGACCGGCGTTGTCATTCGCCAGTACCTTGCCAATGCTTTCCTTGACTGCCTGGAAGGCCTGGTAATAGCCCCTTGCTGCCAACGCGTCTCTGGTTCTGTTGTGTTCTGGGTCGCCATCTGGATTCCAGTCACCGCTGGCCACGCGCTCGATCAGCTCGTCGGTGACGCGATAGCCTTCGATGGACAGTGAGTTGTAGGCGTCAGAGATGTAGCGCTCGTCGACCTGTGCCAGATAGTCGACGCCCTGTTTCTTGATGCCTGGTGCGGGTGGGAAGACTTTGATCACATCCTGGCGCCACCCGGCCCACATCGATCGCAGGCGCAGCACATAGGGAGAACGCTCCTTGCTGGGCGTAATGGTGGGCTCGGCCAATTCAAAAGGGTTGACCAGTTTGAGCGTGATCTTGAGCTTGGCGAAAGCTTTCTGGATGTGCTCGGCCTCGTCAGGGCGTTTGACAAAGTTGAATGCAGCTGCTAACCGGCCTGCTGCTGTCACCATCTTGTCGCCAGCCAGCAGCGTCGGCAGCAATTCGGACGCATGACGGATGGTGGCCAGAGCGATCTCGGCCTCACGTGGGTTGTTCACGAAGAACGAAGGTCCGACTAGGCACAAAGCCTCAGCAACGGGCCAGACTTGCAGGCCACGGACTGCTACGCGTGCACTGGGAACCCGGTTTTTTTCCGGATAAACAAGCAGTGAGGTGTCGAAGGGTAAATCCACCTTGGCTGTACCGCTGTCGATCGTGACGCATGTGACTTGTCTGGGTACGGTGGTGTTGCCCGTGTGGAGCATCAGTGATGTCTCAGGATTCAAGCAGTACCGCTTGCCAAAGCGCTTGCCCAGGTAGCCTGAAACGAAGGCCCAAAAAGATGCATACCACGCTGTGGTGTCTGCATCGTTGTCACTGGGGCTGCTGCAGATGTACCACCCCTTCATCACGGGCTTTAAAAATCCTGTTTCGACCAGCAGGACGCGCTGTTCGTCGTCCTTGAGGTCCGAGGCTTCAACAACGCCGTCGTGCTTTTCCTGAAGCCGCTTGAGCGTTTTCAGTGCAGCTGCGAGCGTCGGATTGCCCTTGGACTTGCCACGTGATGTGTTCATAAATTTACTTTGGTATTTTCACGAAATTTACTTTACCATTGATTTGGAATTTACTTTGTTATTTCATTGAAAAATACTTTGGTATTGCACCAAAAATTACTTTGCTATTTGGTTAAAATTCCCTCCTTGCCAGAGGAGGACGGTCCAGGATGTGAGCATCACTTAAATGCATCGTTCCACCGCCGCTGCTGGCTCGGCAGAATGGATTGAGATGCCATCAAAATGCGCCCGATTCCGGCGTCTTTCGGGGCTTGCGTACACGCTGAGGCAATTTCTCGTCCATCAGAGCCAGGCCGATGGTGTCCTGAGATGTGTCAAGTAACTGATCGAGCTTGCCAAGTTCACCGAACACCTGCATGGCTCTTGCGAAATGAACCAGTGCAGTTCCGGGGTGGCCCGCTTCCATGCGGCGCACGGTGTGGCTGGACGTGCCAATGCGTTCAGCCAGATCCTGCTGCGTCAGGTGCCTGCGGCGACGTGCAAGCGAGATCGCCTGCCCAAGGCGATTGAGGCTGCGCACGACGGGCAAAGGCGCAGGGGATGAGGTTTTCATATAAGCGGTGTTTTAAGGCTGCTTATGAAGAATAGTAGTACATATATTAGTGATTAATGTGATTTTCTTGGTGTGAGGGAGTCCAGGCTGGGATTAAGGAACTGGAGATATCGCCAAAGTTCCTTATTCAGTTCCTTATCAGTTCCCCATTGATTTCCTGAAATAGCAGCGTTGTCCCCCAACTCTTCGAAAGGAGTTACCAATGCTGCTTGCAACACCAGCACTCGAGGCGCCAGTTTTCCTGAGCGCCGCTTCCCCTGAATCCACCATGCCCAAGCAGCTTGTGCTGACCGAGGCTGACCTAGCTTCGCGCTGGGCCATGAGCCCCAAAACCCTGCAGCGCTGGCGTATGACTGGCACTGGGCCGACCTATCTCAAGCTGGGCAAACGGGTGAGCTACCCCCTCAACGCCGTGATCGCTTTCGAGAACTGTGTCCAGCATGTCTCGACCTCCAAGCGTATCCCCGGGAAGGCAGGTGCCGCATGAACCACCTGCAATTGCAGCAAGCTGCGCTGCCTGACCTCTCCGTGAGCCAGATCAGCCGTCTGCCCAAAGACCAGCTGGCCCATTTCAGCAATGCGGTGCAGCAGCTTAATGACTGGACGGTGGAGATGCGTGGCCGGATCAACCGGGCCATGGAAATCCGCTACGCCGACCAGATCCGCCATGCCGAATGCCTTGGCCAGGAGGAGGCGGCCAGGTTCCGCATCGACGACGGTGACCTGCAGATCGATGTCTCGCAACCCAAAGAAATCGTCTGGGACCAACAGCACCTCTCTCAGATCGCCGAACGGATGGTCGTCGCCGGTGATCGGGTGCAGGACTTCATGCAGGTCCAGTTCTCGGTGGCCGAGCAGGACTACGCCCGCTGGCATCCACTGCTGCGCGCGGCTTTCCAGCCCGCCCGCAAAGAGCTGATCACCGAACCCACCTTCCAGATTCGCTGGGTCGGCGAAGTTCAGCTTTGAGCGGACGGCACTTCAGACAAATCAGAACACAACCCCCACACAACAGGAAAACCTTCAATGAATCACGACAGCTACAACCAGGCCGCAACCTATGGCCAACCCTCGACCCACGGCGCACAGGGCGCCTGGTGCGACTTCAATGACGCCGATGCCCAGCAAGGCGAGTTCAATTTGATCCCCAAAGGCACTCAGGCCCTGGTGCGCATGGCCATCAAACCCGGCGGCTATGACGACGCCAGCAGGGGCTGGACGGGCGGCTATGCCACTGCATCGGATGAAACCGGTGCCGTGTTCCTGTCCTGCGAGTTCGTGCTTCTCACCGGGTCGTTTGCCAAACGCAAGATCTGGAGCAATGTCGGTCTGCACTCCAACAAGGGGCCGACCTGGGCGCAGATGGGCCGCAGCTTCATCAAGGCGGTGCTCAACAGTTCGCGCAACATCCACCCCGATGACGACTCCCAAGAGGCGCAGCGTGCTCGCCAGATCCGCAGCTTCGGTGATCTCGATGGTGCCGAATTCGCAGCCCGGATCGGCATTGAAAAGGACGGGCAGGGCGAGTACCGCAACATCATCCGACTTG
>CANCGU010000316.1 GCA_947377705.1 Comamonadaceae bacterium | reverse complement strand
GAATGGGCCGTGCTCAGAGGGGGCGTGAGGCGTGTGATCCAGGCTTCATCGGCCAGTGCGTTCGTCTGCGAATGAGGGCTTGAGCGTGACACCATTGTTGTGCATCCAGTCTTGTATCCAAGATGGAATGCAATAGGTGTGCCACGGTTTAAGGCAATTCAAATTTGAGGCTTGCTGAAAAACTCGTTGCAGTTATTCAAAGAGAGTTCGCTGTTGCATTGAATGCGAAGTCGTTTGGGCTGATAACGCAATGGACGGCAGGGGTTGAGTAGGCTTGATGGGTGAGAAAGGTAATTAGCGGTTTAGGCTTGAAGCAGACTAAGTCGTGAGAGAAATGACTGGCAGTTGCCGACCCACGGCAGACATAGCGATCGAGCAAATAGTCGCCTGACAGCGGTCATTCAAGTGCTTTCAAACCACGAGCTTTAACTCCCTGTTGAAATGCAATTTTGACTCCATACATCTTTACTCTCAATCGACAGTCAAAACTCCTGCTCATCAGAATGCGCCCAAGTACTTCCAGAACATCAGCAAAATTTGTTGTAACGTTCTTAGCGAGTCACAACGGGACTGAAAAGGAGAGCGCGCATGACAATGGAGTCAAGTCAATCGTCAGGGGTTAGTACGCCTGAAAATTCTGCCGTTTCCGAGGTGCCGCAGCCAATAGTTCGGATGCAGATAAGCGCAGCGAAGAAACTGAACCTCGCAGCCTTTCAGAACGCGGTACCCGTGTTGCTTGAGCTGGCCGTGGTCAACGACACGACATCCCAGCTAACCGAATTGACGATCCATCTGAGTTCGCAGCCCGCGTTCGTGAAACCACGAACGTGGAATCTCGATGCCGTTGGCCCTGGGGAAAGCTATCACCTATCTGATCTGGATGTCCGACTAGACGGTGCATTGTTCTCGAGTTTGACCGAAGCCGAACCGGCGGTACTCCGGTTCGAACTCAGAACTGCCATGCAACCAACACTTGTGTTGGCCGCGCACGAATCGAATGTCGAACTGCTGGCTCGCAATCAATGGGGAGGAATCGGCAAACTGCCTGAAATGGTTGCGGCCTTCGTACAGCCCAATGACCCGGCTGTGGACCGCTTGCTGAAAGGGGCTGCCTTGTCTCTAGAGGCGGTTGGCAAGCCAGGGTCAATTGACGGCTACACCAAAGGCCCAAAACGCGCTTGGGAACTGGCATCAGCGATCTGGACTGCAGTCCTTCAGCGCAAGCTCAACTACTCGCTACCGCCCGCCAGCTTCGAGCACACCGGGCAAAAGGTCCGCAGCCCCAGCCAAATTTTGGACTCCGGCATTGCCACCTGCTTCGACTCCACCCTGCTGTTTGCCGCCTGCATGGAGCAGGCGAGCCTTAACCCCCTGCTTATTTTTACCAAGGGCCATTCCTTTGTTGGCTTCTGGTTGCGCGACGAGGAATTTTCAACTGCAGTCGTGGACGACGTCACGGCGCTGCGCAAGCGCCTCAAATTGCAGGAGTTGGTTATTTTCGAAACTACGCTTGCAGCGCAAGGACAACCGGTCAGTTTCAGTCAAGCCATCGTCAACGCCAGCCACCAGCTTTCAGAAGAGGAAGAGGATAAGTTCGAGCTGGTCATTGACGTGAAGCGCGCTCGAATGTCGCGCATCAAACCGCTCGCCCATACCCAGGCTGTTACCGACCCGGCTCCGCTTGCAGTGGAACCTGAGAACCTCGTCATAGTCGAAGAAGCACCTGATCTGCCCGACGAAGTTGTGATCGACAAGCCAACCGCCGAGCTTGATCCCAAGGACCGACTGGCGCGGTGGCAACGAAAACTCCTCGATCTTTCGTTAAGAAACACACTGTTGAACTTCAAGCAGGGCAAGAAGGCGTTGCAACTGGACGTGGCAGCGCCAGCGCTGGAAGACACCCTGGCAGAAGGGCAAACGATCAAGCTTTTGCCTAGCCCCGCGCTGATGCAGGGCCAAGACCCTCGAAGCCAGCAATTGCACGAAGCCAGAAGCCTAGAGAACCTTAGCAAGGCGCATGCGATAGATGCCCTGAAGCGCCGCGAGGTCTTCATTCGGCTGGAAGATCAAGAACTGGAAGGACGTCTAGTTGAGTTGTATAGGGGTGCCCGTAACGCGATGCAAGAAGGCGGCTCCAACACACTCTTCATCGCGCTCGGTTTTCTTGTCTGGACACGTCCTGACAAGCCGGAATCACGCGTAAGAGCACCTTTGATCCTGCTCCCGATCACGCTGAACCGCAAAAGCGCACGGTCGGGGTTCACGCTGCAAGAGCATGAAGATGAAGCGCTGTTCAATCCGACGCTGGTCGAGATGCTTCGACAGGACTTCCAACTGGATTTGGGCATTGCCGCTGGCGACCTGCCGCGTGATGAGTCCGGCCTTGACATCGCAGGCATCTGGAAACGTGTTCGCAGCGCCATCAAAGATATTCGAGGCTGGGAGGTCAGCGAAGACGTTGTGTTGTCGATGTTCTCCTTTGCCAAGTACCTGATGTGGAAGGACCTGTCTGATCGCACCGACGACTTGCGTAAGTCCCCGGTGGTGGCGCATCTGATCGACACGCCGCGCGACCCCTATCCTTCCACAACGCCCTTTCCCGAGACCCGCAGGCTGGACTCAGACTGCCCGCCGCAGCAGGTGTTCAGCCCACTCCCTGCAGACTCGTCCCAACTGTCTGCCGTCATGGCTGCAGCCAGAGGCAAAGACTTTGTGTTAATCGGTCCACCCGGCACGGGTAAGAGCCAGACCATTGCCAACCTGATTGCGCAGTGTCTGGCCGAAGGCAAACGTGTGCTTTTTGTGGCTGAGAAGATTGCAGCTCTGGATGTTGTCTTCCGCCGCCTGCGCGAGGTGGGACTGGGCGAGTTCTGCCTCGAACTGCACTCAAACAAGAGCCGCAAACTCGATGTGTTGAGACAGCTCCAGAAGTCCTGGGAATCTAAGGGCGAAGTGGACGCTGCCACCTGGGAAGCCAAGGCCCAACAACTGGGGCAGGTGCGCAAGCAACTGTCCACCTACGTTGAGCGACTCCACCAACGCCACGGCAACGGCTGGACAATTTTCAAGGCCATCGGGTGCGTCGTCGGTGGCAACGTGCTGCCCGACCTGCGATTCAGCTGGGCCTCGCCCCGTGCACACGATGAAGCTGCCCTGACCGCGCTTCGCGATCTTGCGGGCCGCTTGCAGGCCAACGCAGCAGCGGTCGGTCCTGACCAACTGTTAGCTGGCCCGCTAGTGACAGTGCACGCCACTGATTGGTCTGCCAAGTGGCAGCAGGAAATGGTCAGGTCCGCGCAAACACTAGGAACCACCAGCCATGACTTCCTGAACGCTGCGCAAAGCTTGGGACAACTGCTTGGAATGGAATGGCCTGCGCTGCACCGGCAGACCCGGTCCGCCATCGGTATGCTCGCCAAGGTCTTACCTCAGGCATCGACCCATGACTGGAGCTTCTGCGCGCTGCCGGACAGCGATACCGTGTGTGCGGCGCTGAAGACTGGCAACGACCTGCTCGATCAACACGCTGTGCTCTCTTCGAAGATGTCAGCCCCGTGGCCGAACGAGCTGCAGACTCGCTTGGCCCAGGCGCTCGACCTGCTCAACAAGCGCCGCCGCCTGCACACGGAACTCGGAACGCCATGGCCCCCTGCCGTCAGCGACGAGATCGAGCGCGGGGTGCAGTGGATCGAAGAGATGGGCCAACTGCGCGCAGGCCTCTCCGTCAAATACGGGGCTGGCGTGGGTCAGTTGAACGTGGCGCAACTACAGCGCGATTGGGCCAAGGCCGACAGGGCATTCTGGCCCATGTCGTGGTTGAGCAAGCGCAAGGTGCGTGGTGCGCTGGAGGCCGTCATCGAAGGCACTGGGGAACCACGCGTCGCTGACGATCTGTCCGCGCTCGTGCGCATCAAAAGCCTGCGCGAAGAGGTTCAGCAATTGAACCCCGGCGCCGCCGCTGAAGGATTGTGGGTGGGGGTCAAGACACGAACCGATCACGCCCGCAGCGCCTTGAGGGCCAACGCCGCGCTGCATGCCGCGCAGATGCACAAACCCTTTTCCTTGGATGGTCTAGAAGCAGCCACCGAAGGCTATTGCGGCGAAAGCTGGACCCGCGAGACCCAAAGCCTGAAAGCCTTGTTAGAACTCGATCGCCACCTAGCCGATTGCGCGTCGTTATCAGAAAGCAGCCAAGGACTGTGGAAAGGTCACGACACCGACAGCGCGATGCTCCGGACCGCACTCGCGTTCGAACGCGAACGCCTGGGCCTACAGCAGAGGGGCGTACTGAAAACACCGTACTTGGATGTGGCTGAAGGGCGATGCGGACCGTCCTTGCAGCAACAGCACGCGCTCGTTAAGACCCGCAGCACGGTCGAAACCCAGCTGCTGTCCATGAGCAGCCTCGCCGCCGAATGCCCAGGTGTATGGAATGCACTGGATACCGACCGCGATGGCATCGAGCGCGCGCTGATTTTTCACGCGTCTCTAAAGGCTTGCCTGTCGGACCTCGGGCTGGACCCCACTTCGCTTGCGCAGGCACGGCGAAGCCTGCACCAAGTGCTGAGCACCCGCCGAGCAGAGTTGAGCGACACAGCCATGATTGGCCAAGCCTGTCACCAGGTGGTGGCGCAGTTGGCAGAGATCAACGCGGCGACGGACCAGTTTTGCAATACCGCCGCTCAACCAGAAAACGTGCGCCGCGCATTCGCCGACCTTGCGCCAGCCGAGTTGACTAACGCGGCTGCGCGGTTAGAGGCCGGTCACCATAGCCTGCACGCGTGGTGCGCTTGGCGTCACGCAGAGACCGACGCACGCAATGCAGGCCTTCCCGCGTTGGTAAGCGCCATCGAGGCGGGTGACCTGACACCGGCGCAGGTGCCCACCGCATTCGAGGTGAACTACGCCCGCTGGTGGCTGGCCGAAGCGGTGGACGAGGACGAGGTGCTTAAGCGGTTTGTCTCAGCGGAGCACGAGCTTCGCATTCAGGAGTTCCGCGCCCTCGATGACGAGTTCACCAAAGTCTCCCGCGAGTGGATCCGGGCCAAGCTGTGCGCCAGCCTGCCGGCGACCGACAGCATCCAGCGCAACAGCGAATGGGGCATCCTGCGCCACGAAATCACCAAAAAGAAGCAGCACAAGCCACTGCGCCAACTGCTGCAAGAGATCCCATCGGTCGTGCTGCGACTTACCCCGTGCCTGCTGATGAGCCCGCTGTCGATCGCGCAGTACCTCTCTGCCGAGGCCAGCAACTTCGACTTGGTTGTGTTCGACGAAGCATCGCAAATCCCGGTGTGGGATGCCATCGGCGCCATGGCCCGTGGCAAGCAGGTAGTGATGGTGGGCGACCCGAAACAACTGCCACCCACCAACTTCTTCGGCCGTAGCGACAGCACTGATGGTGACAACGACGTCGTGGAAGGCGACCTGGAGAGCATCCTCGACGAATGCCTGGGTGCCAGCCTGCCCACGCGCAACCTGTCGTGGCACTACCGCTCGCGCCACGAAAGCCTGATTGCCTTCAGCAACCACCGCTATTACGGCGGTGGCCTCGTCACCTTCCCGTCGCCTGTCACCGACGATCGTGCCGTCAGCTTCCACTTGGTGAATGGGCGCTACGAAAAAGGCGGCGCTCGCATCAACCAACCTGAGGCCAAGGCTTTGGTGGCCGATCTGGTGAGCCGACTCAGGAATTCGGGCTTCCGGGAGTCCGGCCTGACCATTGGTGTAGTGACATTCAACTCTGAACAGCAGGGTCTGATCGAAGACTTGCTTGATGATGAGCGTCGTAAAGATCCCGGCCTGGAACCCTACTTCTCAGAGATGGAGCTCGAACCGGTATTCGTGAAAAACCTGGAGAGCGTGCAGGGTGACGAACGCGACATCATGTATTTTTCCATCACCTACGGGCCGGACATGGCCGGAGCCGTGTCAATGAACTTCGGCCCGTTGAACCGCGACGGCGGCGAGCGACGCCTTAATGTGGCAGTAACGCGCGCACGGCACGAACTGCGGGTGTTCTCCAGCCTCCGCGGCGAGCAGATGGACCTGTCTCGTACCAAAGCGAACGGCGTACGCGATCTGAAGCACTTCCTTGAGTTTGCAGAACTCGGTCCTCGCGCACTGGAAGAAGTGCACTACGGCAGCCAGGGCGACTTTGAGAGTCCTTTTGAAGCTGGCGTGGCTACGGCACTGGGGCGCAAAGGTTGGCAGGTGCACACCCAAATCGGCGCTTCGTCGTTTCGCGTGGACCTGGGCGTGGTGCACCCCGACTTTGCAGGCAGGTATTTAGCCGGGGTGGAATGCGACGGCGCCACCTACCACCGATCCGCCACCGCGCGCGACCGGGATAAGTTGCGCGAGCAGGTGCTGCGGGGCCTGGGCTGGGAGATCGTTCGCATCTGGTCCACCGACTGGTGGGTGAACCCGGGCGGCACTCTGGAACGTGTGCATGCCGCACTTACCGAGTTGCTAGAAAAGGACAGGGAACGCCAAGCCGCTGAAGCTAGGGTACCGCCCGAAGACGCAGTCTTCGCGCCAAACGACGACGAAGCAACGCCCACTATGCAGGAGATCAACGAGGTAGATGCTGCAGGGCTGCCACCTTTGCCCGAAGATGCCTATGAAGAAGCGGAAGAGCCAGCCGAAGCGGTCTACGCCCGGTCGGCATCCACGCCGTCGAAGCCTATTCTTGAGGTCACCGCCCCCCAAAGGGATCGCCGTTTTCAGGTATCACAGCCCACCGACGCGGTACTACCCGGCGCCATCTCTGCTGACCTGTTCTACGAGACCAGCTACGACACGGCGTTGCAGCTGATGGTGGAATGGGTGGTGCAACGTGAGGGACCGGTGCTGGATGCTGTGCTGGCGCGGCGCATCGCGCGGGCGCATGGGTTCCAGCGCACGGGAAGCCGGATTCAGGAGCGGGTGGAGCAGATCGCGCGGCGGGTCTTTAAGACCACAGAGGAGCCCGGTGGCACGTTCTACTGGCCTCGTGAAATGGAGCCTTGCAGCGAGTTGGCTTTCCGATGGCCCGCAAACGAAGAAAGCACTCGAGGCGTTGAAGAAATCTGCGAAGCGGAGTTGCTGTCACTGGCTCGGCTGGTGCTGGACAGAGGACACTCTGGGCAAGAATCGTTGATCGCTATGGCTCGCGAGCTTGGCCTTCAACGTCTGCGCGAGGCCAGTCGTGGTCGAATGGAGCTGGCGCTCACAAAAGGACAGCAATGTTGACCTTATCAAATTTGCTCAACTTCGCCGGGAGTTCGAAGACCACTACCTGCTCCGCATGCAGAAATAGACGATCAATCTATCATCAAGCAGCAGCTCTCATCCCATCCAGATACGACAGCGTGGTGACCAGACCGTAAGGGGTCTCGATCAACGCAGCGGGTGTTCCGTTCAAAGCCTTGTTGTGGCTGCGCAGCCAATCAAGTCGTTTCTTTGAATCTGAGCCCACGAGTGAATCAAGCGAACGAAACACACGAACCAACAGCAAAGCCAGTTGCCCTTCTTTAGACACAGGATCAATGCCCCGTGCACCACTGGCAATGCGACCGATGGTGGGCTCGCTCAATCCGATCACCCGAGCCAATGCGGCATTCGACAGTGCCAAGGCTTGAGCGGCCCGAATCGTCGCTTTTCCAAGAACCATGGCTTTAGGCGCGAATGGGCTCAAATTCAATGTCAGCAGCGCCTGGCATGGCGAGTGCGTGGGCAATATTGCGGCGCTGTTTGGTCAGGCGCTGGTAGTCCTCAAAGCGCAGCAAAACATATGCGGGCTTGCCGCGATCCGTGATGAATACGGGACCGTTCTGCGTCGCCCTTTTGGCACGGCTCACACCATGGTTGAATTCACAGCTTGAAAAAGTGGTGTTGGTCATGGCGGCGTCTCCCATTGATCTGAACACGAATCCAAATGCAGGCTCGTTACAACATTGAGCCTCTGCAAGTACATGCAGAGGAGAGATTACCCTCCCCTGCCAAGGTTCGCCACAACCCAAACTCAATAAGTTTTGTAAGGCAAGAACTTGCCCGACAACACCACGTTCACACGGTCGCCTTTGGGATCAGCAGTGCGTTGGATGTCCATTGAGAAATCGATGGCGCTCATGATGCCGTCACCAAACTCTTCGTGAATCAACTCTTTGATGGTGGTGCCGTACACGCTGACGATTTCGTACCAGCGGTAAATCAGTGGGTCGGTGGGCACGGGTGTAGGCAGCGAGCCTTTGTAGGGCACCACTTGCAACCACTTTTGCTCTTCGGCGTTGAGGCCAAAAATCTTGCCAATGATTTTGGCTTGCTTGGCATCGAGGGTCATCTGGCCCAGGCAGGCGGCGGTGGTCCACTCTTTGGACAGACCCACTTTTTGGGCGACGTCTTCCCATTTGATGCCTTTGGAGACCTTGACGGTCATGATTTTCTCGGTGATGTCGTTGCGGTTCATTAAAAGCTCCTCTTAAGTTGAAAAAAAACAGATCAATGGGCGGGGCCCACATGGGCGCGTGCCACCAAAAAGTCGACGATGTGGTTGCGCAGCTCGTAATAGCCAGGCAAGTGGTGCAGGCCGGCACGGGTGCGGTCGCGTGGCAAGGGGTTGGTGACCGATTCAGAAATACCACCCGGCACATAGCCGTTGGGGGTGTCGCTGCCGTTGTGCATGAGCAAGATGCGGTCGGCCAGCAAACAGGCCTCGTCCACGTCGTGGGTGATCATGAACACGGTTTGCTGCGTCTCGCGCACGATGGTCATGAGCTCGTCTTGGATGGTGCCGCGCGTGAGCGCGTCCAAGGCACCAAAGGGCTCGTCGAGCAGCAGCATGCGCGGCTG
>CANCGU010000315.1 GCA_947377705.1 Comamonadaceae bacterium | reverse complement strand
GACAAGATCCAGAACCACCCGAAATACAAAGAACTGCGCGCCAAGCGCGGTGGCTTCGGTTGGTTCCTCGCCGTGTTGATGTTGGTCGTGTACTACGGCTACATCGCATTGATTGCATTTAACAAACCTTTCCTCGCACAACCGATCGGCGCAGGCGTCACCACCGTGGGTATTCCATTGGGCATGGGCGTCATCGTTTTCACCATCGTGATCACTGGCATTTACGTGAACCGCGCAAACAGCGAATACGACAAGCTGACCAAGGAAATCTTGGAGGACGCTACCAAATGAAAAAAATCTCCACACTCTTAGGCGCTTGTCTGGCGCTGATCGCTTGCGGCACGGCTTTCGCAGCAGGTGCAGACTTGGGTCAAACCACCAAGCAAGCCACCAACTGGACCGCCATCGTCATGTTCGGTGGTTTCGTCATTGCCACTTTGGGCATCACGAAATGGGCGGCAGCCAAAACCAAATCTGCGGCTGACTTCTACACGGCAGGTGGGGGCATCACTGGCTTCCAAAACGGCCTGGCGATTGCTGGCGACTATATGTCTGCGGCTTCGTTCCTCGGTATTTCCGCTGCTGTGATGGCATCCGGCTACGACGGATTGATTTACTCCATCGGCTTTTTGGTCGGCTGGCCTGTGATCACCTTCTTGATGGCTGAGCGTCTGCGCAACTTAGGCAAATTCACATTTGCTGACGTAGCTGGCTACCGCTTCCAGCAAGCACCGATCCGCGCCTTTGCCGCCTCTGGCACTTTGGTGGTGGTCGCGTTCTATCTGATCGCACAGATGGTGGGCGCTGGCTCGCTGATCAAGCTGTTGTTCGGTTTGGACTACTGGATCGCTGTGGTGTTGGTGGGCGCATTGATGATGGTGTACGTGTTGTTCGGCGGGATGACGGCCACCACATGGGTGCAAATTATCAAAGCCATCATGCTGCTCGCCGGTGTGACCTTCATGGCCTTCATGGTCTTGGCCCAATTCGGTTTCAGCCCTGAAGCTTTGTTCGCCAAAGGCGTTGAAGTCAAAGCTGCTTTGGCTGGCGTTGCTAAGGAAGCTGCCATTGCCGCGGCGACCGCCTCGGCGGCTGCCGCAGCCACGCCAGAAGCCGCAGCCGCGGCCTCTGCAGCATTGGACAAAGCCAACGCAACAGACCCAGCACAAGTCGGCATGTCCATCATGGGCCCAGGCGGCTTCATCAAGGACCCCATCTCTGCCATCTCTTTCGGTATGGCGTTGATGTTCGGTACGGCTGGTTTGCCACACATCTTGATGCGCTTCTTCACGGTGCCTGATGCCAAAGAAGCTCGTAAATCTGTGTTCTGGGCAACCACATGGATTGGCTACTTCTACGTGTTGATCTTCATCATCGGTTTCGGCGCGATCACTTTGGTGATCACCAACCCTGAACTGAACGCGCAACTCAAGGCAGGTGGCGCCAACATGGCCGCGGTGCTGGTGGCGAAGGCCGTCGGCGGCGACGTGTTCTTCGGCTTCATCTCTGCTGTGGCATTCGCAACCATCTTGGCTGTGGTGGCTGGCTTGACCTTGTCTGGCGCATCTGCTGTGTCACACGACTTGTACGCCACGGTGTTCAAGAAGGGTAACGCTGACAGCGCCTCAGAACTGCGCGTGTCTCGCATCACAACGTTGGCACTCGGTGTCATCGCGGTGGCCTTGGGCATTGCCTTCGAGAAGCAAAACATCGCCTTCATGGTGGCCTTGGCTTTCGCGATTGCTGCGTCAGCGAACTTCCCCGTGTTGTTCATGTCTGTGCTGTGGAAAGATTGCACGACCAAAGGCGCCGTCATCGGTGGCTTCTTGGGCCTGATCTCTTCTGTGGCGTTGACCGTGGTGTCGCCTTCTGTGTGGGAAGCCACCTTGGGCAACCCCAAAGGTTCAGCCTGGTTCCCTTATGCTTCACCCGCCTTGTTCTCAATGACCATTGGCTTCGTGGGCATCTGGTTGTTCTCTATCTTGGACAACAGCGAACAAGCCAAGAAAGAGCGCGCCTCTTTCGCCGCACAACAAGTGCGTTCGGAAACTGGCTACGGTGCTTCTGGCGCATCAGGTCACTAAGACCTTCGGCCGCTGAGTCCTTCTGGGCTCAGTCCTTACGAAAACCGAGCATGCGTGCTCGGTTTTTTTATGTCTGTACTTTTTTATTTCTTTGGCTTAGGCGTGTGAGGGGCATACAGACGCGGCTTACATCGCTTCGCGACGAATGGCGCCGCATCTGTATGCCCCTCACACCATGTGTTTCGGAAGATTTCCAAACGATGCGAAGCGAGGTGAGGTAGGCGAATACGGCGCCATTCGTCGCGCAGCGATGTAAGCCGTGTTCGACTACCTCACCTCGCGCATCAAAGAAGGGAAGTTAAACCCTCACGCCCCACGTAATTGACGCAACTTAATGAACGCCATCGCAGCCATCACCGCATCGTTCAAAGCATCATGCGCCTCACGCACCGGCAAATCTAAATCCGACATCAAGGTGGCAAAACGCAAATCAATGTTGGGGTTGGTTTGCTGCTCGTAAGGCAACATCTGGCGAAACTTGTGGTCGTAGTACATGGCAGAGACTTCGATCTTGGGTTGCGGCAAGCCTTGCCCCAAGAGCGGCCAGATGGCGCGGTTGAGCATGGCCACATCGAACTCTAAAAAGTAACCCACCAAGGGGCGGCTGCCAATGAAGCGCATGAGTTGCTTCATGGCCTCATCGGCGGGCAAACCTTGCGCCACGTCTTGACCGCGCAAACGGTGAATACGCACGCTATCAGGTGAAACGCCGCGCTCGGGGCGCACCAACACCTCAAAGCGTTCGCTGGTCATGATTTTGTTGCCCACAATGCGCACCGCGCCAATGGAAATAATTTCGTCTGAGCTGACATTCAACCCTGTGGTTTCGCAGTCCAACGACACCCATTCATTGGGCGGTGGCGCCTCGAACATGAAACGAAACTCTGGCAAACCTAGGTGATAAATCAGCCACTCACGCTTGAGCGCGCGCCACCATTGAAGAGGAGAAATCAGCGACTTCATCACAGCGCGTCAAGTTTGAATCGGCTACGCAGCAAGCCCTTGAAGTGCTTGACCACACTCAATGCGTCTTTG
>CANCGU010000314.1 GCA_947377705.1 Comamonadaceae bacterium | reverse complement strand
ACCAATTTTTTGGATTTCCAAAATCTGGTTGTTGTGGTGAATCTCGGCTTGCTCGCGGGCTTCGTCCAAATGCTTTTTGTAGTTGACCGGGGCTGCCACAATCTTGCCGGGGTTGGCCACCGGCGACAGCCAGCGACGCCCGGCCAGGGGCAGCTTGGGCGCGGTGGGTGCGATGCGCGTGATCTCGGCCATCACCGCAGGCAAATGCGTGATCAGCAAATCGTTGCGTGGCAAGGGGTAGTGGCAGGTGGGCAGCACCGACAAAGCGGCCGTCACATCGCGCACACCATCGGCCTCTACCAGGCCGAGTTGGTCGTTGTCGAATCTACAAATTTTCACAGGCAATTCCTTTGGAAGTTGCTGTGTATTTTGCTACTTGGGGAGGGGGTGGTTGCTGGGGGGATGTCGCGGGGGGAACGTGTGGTTTATGAATTGATAGCGGCTAGTGAGCTGTATTGCTTAGCGATTGCTCAGAGTATCTTGATGACACGTTGTTATTTTTGAAATTAGCGGCAGACATTGGCCTTTAGCAGTTATGCCAGGATCCGCGTAAGGCTGTTTCCGGTCATACACGTGGCATTTTCATAAGCCAAGTAAGCAGAGCGGATTCAACCGATCGAAGCAACACCGTGCCCTCTCTGCATTTGCTTTCTCTGCTATTAATTTCAGCAAGTTCATTCAAGTTGCGGTGCGAGTTTTTCTAATTTTTGCTTCAATGCCCCCCGCAGGTTGGAGTCAACACCAATGCGCCGCAGCACAGCTCTCTCATAGTCATCGCGATTATTAAAGCGCAGACCTTTGGCTATGCCATCAAGAACGCCAGATTCACGAACCGGGTACCTGCGGACAATCCCATGAATGTCAGATATGCCAACCAACGCTGTAAGGCGTGCAAGCTCATCGGGGTATGGCGATTTAACTACAACGTTTAAATCGCCTCTGGTGTGCGCCATCAGCTGTTGACGTGTGGGAATCTCCGAGAGGAGTTGGTCACGCATCTGCCGCTCAGCTAAGCGGCTCGCTAAATGCTCTTTTTTTCCTTGTCCTTTGAGCGATTCAATCGCTGTGTTCTTCGCTACATTCAGCATTTCATGAGGGTCAATACCAAAAGTCATTGCTTGCTGTTCCGCGACAGCGGCCTGGGCTTCCTGAGAGTAGATCAGGCTTTCAACGGCGAAGATCGGCAGCGGGTAGATGCCATCATCCTCGAACTTACTGATCTGCTCTGCAGACATGCCGTCATGATCGATGAGACCAAACGCTTTTGCTCGGTGGGCCCCTTCGACAGCTCGAAGGCCTTCAACTGCTCTTATCACGTCTTTGCAGCTCTCACGCGGTCGCAACGAAACTTTCGGGAAAAGAAGCGAGTACAGAGGTTGATCTAAGCTCGTTTTATTATTTCCTTCAATAAACAGGATCTTGCGTCGCGCGCCGATCACGTCAACATACATCCATTCTGGAATTTTCTCTGAATCATGAATGACATCGACATCCCATGAGACGATTGTCCCGCCTTGCCAAACGCTGTTACGCACGAGAACTATCTCGCCCCCCTGAACTACTGTAGGGAGCTCAAGTTGGTGGGTACAGACGACAAAGCCGCAGTCAGGCCGCTCTAGTATCAGTGCCTTGACAAGTGCAACAACGATAGAGGAGTGAAGATGAAGCTCCGGCTCATCGAGCAGGAATACCATGCCTGATTCTGCTGCTACGACCTCGGCCGCAATAACAAGTGCAGACCGTTCACCATCGGACATGCGTGCATAGCTATACAGCGAACCGTCCTGCAGCGCCCTTAGTTCGCCTCCAGCGACCTTAAGCTGCACGGCCAGATTCGCTTGAGCCAGCAAGGAATTAACGATGTCCAGCGGGGAGTTATCAGCCTGGAGTCGAGCAATCGCCGAAGAATTCCATCCCTCGGCCTTTATTTGGTTCGCAGCATCAATTTTGTACTGGGTCTCAGCCGCCAGAAGATCATGAATTGCCTTCTCGTTGCGAGCCGTGCCTTCCATGGATTTCCATCTTGTTTCTGGCTGAGAGTCATAGTGTATTTGGTTGACAGTGAATTGACGGCGACTCGCCGGTGTCATGGATAGACTTTCGTTATCGAAATAACTTGGTCGTGA
Source organism: Comamonadaceae bacterium (assembly GCA_947377705.1). The sequence goes on along the minus strand of CANCGU010000314.1, from coordinate 11,843 downwards.
CCCTGGCATGTAAATGACCTTTCCTCTCCACTGTGCAGCAAGCGAATTGACTAGAGCAGACTTGCCTGTGCCGTTGCGCCCCAAAATAAATACAGGGCGTCCCGCTCTCACAGCTACTTGGACAGGTTCTGCCCGAGTTTGAATTTGCATCTGAGCGAGCTGCGGACGTTCTTCTATATTCATACCTATTCCTTCGGAAATTTTTTGTCTCATATTCTGATAGTAGGCGAAGACAAAAAGGGACCATTGGATAAACGACAACCCCGACTTGCGGGCGGAGGATTTGGATACGCAAGGGAGTTCGCAGGCTGGGCCTTCTGAAGCATTTCACGGTCAAAAAATCAGTGACTCCTACGCTGCTCTAACGACATCTCTAGAACAGCCGTAATAAGTTGATCGAAGTCACTCGGTTTCGATGTTCTCAGTATCTGAAGCAGTCATTACCTTACTTCATCCAGGAAGCGAAGCTTATAACCCCAGGACTTTCTATACGTGAAACTTGATGCTCAGGACTGGTAAATCAGCGCACGGTATGGCCCAGCATGAATTAGACCGTCAACCCTGTATTAGCGTTCAAGGTTTCAGTCTAAAAGGCAGATCTTGAATGTGAAGGGCACTCGGACGCGCTTGTCTACGCAGCTAAAGGAATCAAGCGAGGCGTTAGTCCTAAGCGTTCAACGCCGATCAACCTTTCCTGGTCCAGATCGAACGGTAGCACCTCTAAACTCAAGCCGTTACCGAAGTCGAAAACATCTAGCGGGCTTTGAAAGGTTTCCGTTCGAGGGTAAATCAGAGCCATGCGTCCAGTACCACCTAGGTACTTCTGCCCGTAGGCGAAGAGTTGATAAAAGTCGGATTGGTTCAATCCGTATTTGTCGGCGCGCTGAGTGGCATCTAGCAGCTTCCACTTGGTGTCAAGAATCCAGCGCTGAGAGCCATCAGTAATGAGGATATCCGGCTCCAATTGAAAAATTGGCTTCTGTTGGTGCTCGCATAATGACTGGCTCCGAGCCGGTGTGCGCACATCGACCCCGATAGCCATAAAGTCGCGCAGCCATCGCGCGACAAAACGCTCAAAGAGTTTCTCCATCGGGAAGAGCAAGCTTATGCCTTGGTATTCACCGGACACGGCCAAGGGCATGTGTTGGTTCAGAATCAACTCGCACCAGGGCTTGACTGGGCGGTAATGCGCCAACAAGCGGTCCTGTCCCCATACACGGAAGTCTTGTTGTACTTGGCGGCTTACCGGTATCTCTGACAACCGAAAGCTCAGCTCCTGAGCAAGGCGCCAGTGGTCCGCATTTAACGTGCTCTGCCTCACCTGATCCAGCGCTAACTTCAGCAGCCGATTCTCAGGCCGGTCAGGTAAGTAGACCTCATGCCGCACATGAAATTTATGCTCGCGCCCGGGAGGCTGACGCAGCTGTTGGTTAAGGTTGAGCTGCCCCCTAAGGAACGAAAGCTCCTCATCGACGCGCTTATATTCAAACCGTAAGCCACGGCTGACTAACGTGTCCAACTCTTCCAAAAAACGCCCCATCACCCACTCGGACAAGGGCGCGTCAAATAATTGCAAAGAGGCCGAGCCTACGTCACGTGTGGGCAAATCTAACAATTTAAGCAGCAGCTTCCGTAGCAGTGCACGTGCATCCGACAGACTAGCGCCCTCGGAATGATGTTTGGGTACGATCTCTAACACCGTACCGCAGGGTGTCTGAATGACGCCGACATAGTTATCCAGCTTCAGTCGGCGCCGACCCTCGACCTGCAGCAAGCGAGCCCCGCCACGAGAAAAGCGTTCGCTCAACAGGCACAGATAATCGAAAGCCGATTCAGTGACCTGAGCGCAGTCGAGAGAAACTGGCACTCGCTCTGTGCAAAGCCAGGCATGCTCACGAACACATATTTTGTGCGTTGGCTCCCTCATTCGCCGTCTTGCGCTTCGCGGGCATCAATTACACGCAGATAACTTTTAGCGTGCTGGAAGGCTTCGTGGTTGATGGTCCATGCCTTAGGGCTGCGTGTTACGTTGACGTCGGTGCCGAACAGATCGTCAACGTCAACAGCTCGCGCCATAACAAACTGAAACTTCTCTGGTTTGCGATGGTCGTTGAGTACCCATTGGATACGCTGCCAGTCGTCGAAAAAATACTCCTGCAGAAGCGGAAGTACCTGGTTCCTAAAGATCTCTGCCAGCTGGGTGATTGTGGGAGCTTTCATGAGCGGCATGAAATACGCATGACCAAGACAATGGTCGCGATCAAGCAGCGCCTCGATCCTCTGATTCAGCACGAGAAGCAGCCGATTAATACAAATACCTTCAACCTCTACGCCATTTAGAAGGTCGGGCCTGGGCGGCATTTCCTTGAACACGAAGCGACGGCGCAATGCCACATCCATGCCGCTAAGCGAACGGTCGGCGGTGTTCATAGTGCCAATTAGGTATACGTTCTGCGGCACACTGAATGGTGTTTTAGAGTATGGCAGCACGACCTCCAATGCTTCACCCGCTTCAGCACGCTTGGACGGTTCAATCAACGTGATCAGCTCGCCAAAGATTCGGGAAATATTTCCGCGGTTGATCTCGTCAATGACCAGCACACGTGCATCAGTTTGCTCCGGGGTTGGTGCTGGCAAACTCTTCAAGCCTTCAGCACCAATAAACTGGGCGACCAATGGAGCAAGCACGTTGTTGTAACCGTTAACTAAGAACGGGTCCATACTGGTCTCAGTCAGCTTTTCCATAACGCGCTTATCGCGAATATCGGTAATGGAGATTTGGCCGGCTTTGACTGCTTGAGCCAATTCATCGATAAGGCCCATGCCGAGGGCTAGCGTTCGGCCTTGAGGTTTCCTCAACTCGACAATGTCGGCGTTCACGCGCACAATTTCGTATGTTGAGTCAGTAACTGGACCTGGGAACAAACCACCGGTCGATGCCACACGAGATGATGCTTGATTGAGCAAGCCTTTCAGCTTATCGATGTCAATGGAGGGGGAACGCAATTCATACAACGTCATCTGACTGAATTGGCTATTCATCAACTCACCGTGCGGCAGTGATGGCTCGTAGACGCGTAGCCACTTTACAGGGCGCATTTGCGCGTATCCGTCAGGATAGTCGCTATGCAGCTGAAACTTGTACTCCCCATTCACCTCACCGATAGCGCGAAACTTGAAATTCCCGTCGGTAATCACAAGCAAATCACCAGGCTTCATTCGAGTCACAAAAGCAGCTACGCTAGTCACCGTGTAATCAGTTTGCGGATTCTCGACTTTCAGCCCATTAACCGTGCAGCGCTCTAGAACATCAGCCCGAGAGGAACAACCAGAGAAATCGATGTCCCCACCATAGCCCAACAACGCATAGCCATTTTTAATGCACTCATCGTAGATCGCCGCATCGCTACTCAGCGTATTGCCCAGTGACATCTTCCAAATGCGGCGGCCCTGAACTTCTAGGGGCGCAGAGTCAGAAGTTGTTGGCTGAAGATTCGTCACCTTCGCAGCAGCAGCCTCGCATAAGGACTTGAAAACGCCATCGACCACTTCATAACGTATCTGGCCCGTGTCCTCATTGGTGGTGGCGCGGAGGCCCTCCACGAAATCTTCATAGCTAAAACTCTGATGGAAGGTTACGAAACGAATACGGCGCTCGTGGACTAAGGCATCGAACCTAGACTTTAGAGCAGCTCTATCCATGCGGTGTTGCTCCACAAAGTTTGGGTCAAGCACAGCCAAAGCCGCATCAACTGTAGAGTAGGTCTTGCCAGTCCCTGGTGGGCCGTAGAGGATCTGATTCAAGGGCTGCCCCAGGGCCGATTCGCCACGCGCAACGATGTTGTGGTAGCTGCTAGCACCATCTTGGTCTTGATCCTGTGGCTCGAAGCGCATCACGTATCTCCTATTCGTCATCTTTTGAATTCGCACACGGTCGCCATCAGTCACACCATGCTTATTGAAAAAACCGTTAAAACGAGCCTTGATTCGCCCCTTATTAGCAAGCAAAAAAGTCTGAATCTCTGTGGCGTCAGGCAATACGAGTGTGAAGAGTTCAGCTTCCGCTTGTTCATCAACCGCGATGCATTCTCTGGAAAAGAGCGTCTGCGTTTTCGGAATGCTGATGTAGCCATTTCTGACCGCACCACCAGTCAGTAGAAAAGAGATCTCATCCTCCGAATTGATCTCTTCATCTTCATCAACAGGCGCGAGACCGAGTTCGGGCTTGTAGAGAACATGCACGAATCCCAGAGGGCTTAGGCCAGATGATGTTTTCTGAGCCAATCGGAAGTATTCACGCAGCATCAGCATTCGTGCTGCGGGATGGTTCTCTGGTGGGATTGCGGACTCAGGGCAGCCAAGGATTTTTAGAAAATGTCCAATGTGCGAAGAAGAGGATACAGGCAGCGTGTCTTCTGGGTGATAGCACGAAAGCAGTCGAAGCTTTCGACCATGCCCCACCGTCACGCGCGGTTCAACACCAGCGCGTTGATAGAGCATTTCGTCGTCATCGATCCAATCCAGATTAGTACTCATGTCTGCCTGAGCAATAGCAGCCTGGATACGCAGGGTGTAGGCCAATGCGTCGTTGTCGCTCAAGTCGTTAAGCCGGCTGTTTTTGTAGACTGAACCATCTTTCTGGAAGTACAGGATATGACCGCGCGAAGTGCCTGGCATGTAACGACCAAGCAGTGGCTGAAGACCACGCTCCAGCCACCAGCAAAAAGACTCGCCGTCTCCCCTACCGATGCAGTATTCCGCGAGACTAAGTTGTGAGAGATGCTCGGCCGGATATCGTTGGATGAATTCCTGGTAAAGCGGGTCGGTAATGGCTCTAAGGTTGACCTCGCTATTAGTCAGACGTAGCTCATCAAGTACTTTTAGGAAGTTTGAGTTGGTTTGAAGTACACCGCCATTTAGGCCTGAATTCACCACCGAATTAATTTGCGCCATCGAACTTTTTTCCTGGTTTTCAGTTGCATGATAACTACCAGCAATGCAAAGCTCATGCGTGCCATTGATGGATTAAACAGCCGCTTTGGTCGCGGCACTATCAAAGTGTGTTCTAAAGGGCTGCTTGCAGAATGGGGAATTAGGTAGGAGCAAAAGTCACCGAACTACACCACCGATTGGAACGCTATTCCTGCCGTTTAGAGTTCAGGTCACAGTCTGCAAAAGGCTGATCTCGGTCGTTCGCCATGAACACGCCGCATGAACACCTAAACAGGTAACCGACATTCGCACCCCCCAATTTCTAATGCTTCACATGCCTTCGCCTAGCCGCGGAAAGGGTAGGAGAAAAGGATCTTGGGTGCTGGCTGTCGACAGGTGCACAGAGTCGCCAAAAACCACCCAACTCCAGCATCGCGCTGATTTCCTATGGCTCTTTTTTCACAAACGGCGTGGCATATCCCCAGTATTCATTTTGAGCTGTGCGTTGCACATCCCAGCGCTTCGAATGTCCCGCTGGGCGCTCCCGTTGATCGGCATGCGTAAGGACCAAACGCTTCTTTGCTCGAGATACCCCGACGAAATAAGCGCATCGGTTTTCATCCTGATCCCCAAAAAAGATTTCTTTTTCGACAGCCATGATGATGACCGAATCAAATTCAAGCCCCTTGCTCTTATGAATGGTCAGGATTCGTACGGCTTGGTCGTCTGAGAACCGCTCAAGGGCTTTAGGCAAATTGGGCTCTAGCTTTAGTAAATCCTCAATCCTGGCCTTGGTATCGCGAACCACTTCTTTCAACCGATTGTGCGACTCGTAGTCCGGGGAAAGCGATACCACTGCTTCAATACTGACTTGCTTCAGGAATGCCTGAACAAACTTCCACCAGCCGGAAAACGGGTCATCAACCAGCTCGGCAATGGCTATCTCTTTCCGCTGCTGCTTGACGAGCCGATCAAGGTCCTTACGCGCGTTTGATTGAATGTCTTCATCGGCAAAAGGGATGAGCTGGTTCATGAGCCGAATCCAGGCTTTCGGCTCGCGCTGACCATACAGGCATGACAGATAGTCCACAATCAAGCGTGAAGCAGGCTCCACCGTGATGTCTTGCATCTGCTGTTCGTTGCGGAAGGGGATGCCGCGCGCCTCCAATGCCGCCATCAAATGATCGGCGTACAGGTCGAGCTGATTACGAATCAGGACCGCAATTTCCGCAGGCGGCAGTTGCTCGGTCTTTATCCAACCTTCAATCAAACCTGCGAGGTAGTCAGCCTCCTGACGACTATCGTCGAAGCGCCACGCAAATACCTCGCCTTCGTCGCCGGAAATCTGCTCATCAGGCATGGCGGAAGATGGGTCAAGCTTGCGAATGATCTCGTTTTGCAGGCGAAGCAGTCGCGGCTTTGAGCGAAAGTTGCGGTACATATTGAGCGGGGCAGCAGGAAAATCGGCAACGAAAGCCTGAAAGATGCCGTCCATGGCTCCAGCCCAGCCCATGATTTTCTGCTTGGTGTCGCCCACGGCAGTCAAGCGAATGCTCGTACCTTGAAAAGCGAGCTTGAGCAACTCGTACTGCAGGTTGGTGCAGTCCTGGAATTCGTCGAGGAAGACGTCGCTGTAGGTTTGACGGATGGCGTTCCGTGCGACTGCAGATTGCCGCAAAATCTGGATTGCAAATGGCACCAGATCTGAATACTCGATCAAGGTTCGTGATGGACCTGGCTTTCGATCTGCAATTTTATAGCCAGCATCCAGCGCATACTCGCCCGTCAGAACCGGACGGAAACGATCAATGACGCGCTTGGCAAATGCGTGAAAGGTATAACTATCAAACCGAGATGCAAGCTCGGAACCACAGCGCCGCTTGACCCGCTCTTTCAGGTTGCTACTGGCATCAACCTTGAACGAAATGGCCAGAATTCGTTTTGGATAACAACAGGTCCCCGTGCGCAGCAGGAAGTCTGCCCGCTGCGCAAGCATTTCAGTTTTTCCCGCTCCGGGGCCTGCTGTAAGTGCCAGACTGCGCACCCGCTCCTTGGCCGCCGCCAGTGCATTCGGTTCAAGGGTCAGCCCATCCGCAGGCTTCCAGGCATCGACTGCAATCACTCCGGCAACTCCGCGAGCTTCGCAATGACCGCATCAGCTAATCTGCTCAGCGATGCTGGCATATCAGCCAGCAACTCTTCATCTGTCAGATGAGCCAGTGCGTCAATATGGGCTGCGGGTTTGCTACCAAGCTTGAAGCGCTGATGATAGGTGCTGAACAGCTTCTGTTCGTCTTCGCTGTATTGGCTGGCGTCGTGGTGCTTCTTCCCGAGGACTGCCTTGATCGTTGCTTCATCCGGCTCATCCTCTTGGACATCGTAGGCTTCTGGAAAGGCCTGCAACATCGCGAAGTCTAGGTCCATGGGCGCAGAGAAGTAGATACCGCGATGTTCTAGTGCGCGGAAGACGCTTTTCTTCTCTGCACCAAAATAGCAGTGAGTTCGAACGGGGGCCTCCTTGATGTTCCATTTCGGCAGGTCCCAGTCTTTAGGGAGCACTTTTGCTGGTTCAAATTTCGCCAGTTGGTCGTTGACGACCTTAATTCGTCCCCAGCCAGCGGCATAACGAGCCACATCCAGATCAAGAAGTGTCAGATATGGAATCTGCAAGGCCGACAGAAGACGCCAGAAGTGATTGACGTGCCTGCCTCCAAGCGGGGCAATCGTGACAGCGAACTCATCAACCGGCACTCCTTTGACCTGTAGCAGGCGTGGCAACACAATTTCTTCGCTATCGCCTTCGCCAAGCACGGCAAGCCGCGAGAAATAGATCTCCGGAAAGGCTTGTACTGCCTCGCGCACAAACTTGTGGGCTTCATCAGCGGCGTCTGGCAACTGGATGTGCGTGACGCGCGATGTTCGCTCCTGGGTCAGCCGCAGATAGCGGATACGTTCCGGAGCAACGCGCCGCAGCATCGACGGCGCGTGGGTCGCAATCAGTGCTTGCGCGTCACCATCGCTGGTCATCGCGTTGAGCGCATTGACGATCCGTCCAAGGTAATGCGGTGAGAGGCTATTTTCTGGCTCTTCGACCGCCACCACCGTAAACACGGGCGGGCGCAGCTTGTCTGCGTCGAAAGAGTCGTCTTCTTCAGCTAGGACAGCGCGACCAATGGCTTGCGACGACAGAACGAGGGACAGATACAGCATCGACTTCTGACCATCGCTCAGTCGCGAGAAGTCGACCAGCTGCTCGTCATGTCCAGGCGTGAACGACACCGACATGTGTCGGAGTAAAGCTTCAATCTCAGACGCAACAAATGTGAGCTTAGGGTCAGCAAAGAAGCTGCCCCTGTGCAAAGCGCTCCATGCCGATTTCAAACTTGTGCTGAACGCATTGACTGATGGATTGGCAGCCAAGCTGCAGCTGATTTGGTCGGTCAGGCCCTTGATGACAGTTCGCTCTGCGTCCCAATTTACCGCACGCAGCATGCGCCCCAGCAGTGCATTGGCGCCGTAGGCAATGTGATCTGCGGGATCACGGCGTGCTGGCAGGTAGTGAACGTGGATATGGTTACGTTCAGATCGGGGGACCTGAGCAGTTGTCAGTGGCGAGCCATCTGCATTGATGTCCAGCACATAGACCATGCTTTCTTCAATGTCCCCATCCAAGCCCATGGTGGCGGTGAGGCGGAATCGCACGCGCGGTGTGCCGTCGATTTCGTCAAGGCGCATGTGGCCGAAATGAGGAGCTACCGTGCTGTTGTCTTCGTCGTCGTCAAGTTCCGGGAACAGGAAGTCGACTTCGATCCATAGCTGACGCTCAGGAGGCTGTGCTGCCTCGTTGAATGGGACATGAAAGTCCGAGCGTAAGATTCGACGCAGTGATGGATCAAAGGCAAACAGACGGCACAGGGCTTGGAGTGCTGCTGTCTTGCCTGAGCCGTTAGGGCCGATGAGGTAAGTAATCTCCTCCAGCCGAATTTCGGTGGGTACCTCTCCGAATGATTGGAAGTTCGAGAGCCGGATAGTTTGAAGCTTCATTGAATGTCCTCACCTGAGTTTGTAATTATGAGCGGAGTGAGTGGTTAATCCTCCCCGAGGACCGGTCGTTTGGCCGACAACCCTGACCGACAGCAAACGCTGCATAGCAGTGGTTTGCTGTGTTGCACACAAGAACTACAAGAGGTATCCAAGTGCCAAACGACTCTTGCTTCTATATTTGTTCCACGTATATTTTGCCTAAATCACAAACCTATAAATTCAACGAAATCAACAACTCATATTTAATAAAAATCGCCGATATACATAGTCTGACTGAAATCACTTAAATCTAGCCGTCAATTTACAGCGTGATTTCTTTTGAAATAACCACTTGAAATCAATTCGCACAAACACACTCAATTGCCGTGACTAGCGCATTAAGTCTTTAACAAAAACTTGAATCGTTCGCGGAGAAAACTCACCGTTTCTTCCAAAGAGTTTGCGCTTAACTTGTTCCGGTTCACAAACGCTTCCCAAAGTGCATTGCGTGATTTGTCTGCTGCAAATCTATCGCTCAATCCATCGGGAATTTCGTCCGAGATCGCAGTTTTCCTTTTTGCCAATGTGGCCTGCACTGCTAGCTCAAGAATTTCATGATCCAACTCTGCACTGCGCAATAGAACCCACAAGTCAAAGTAATCTTTCATACGACTGTTGGCCATGCCCAAGGACACAATCGCTTCAAACTTTTCGGCAATGACGGTGTACCTTGGATAGACCCGCAAATGCGGAACAGGCATGTCATTCAGCATGACGGGGTATGCAGCCATCTCGGGCGCAGGTGTCACTGCATCACCGTAGCCAACATCGATTTGAACCGTACATTTGGCACCGTCAATCGTGCCAACAAGCGTCACCCGCGTACCTGAGTAATTTGCTTCTTTGCGGATTTCTTCTGCATTGATGCTTGCAAAAGCGAAGCTAACGCTAGCTTCAAAACTTATGACGCCTAAACATCATTTAACAAAAAACTTTTCTGCATCTACAACCAGTATTTGATAGTAGGCTAGACCACAACGAGCAATCGTGAGAACAGACTTATCCACCAAGCGTAATCCTAGATGAGTGTCAGGCACTGGATATACCCTAGAACGATTTGTAACTGGAATAAGCTCTACCTTCTCTGGTATAAATTTCACGACAAGTTTTCCATACCACATTCCTTCAATTCCATCTGGTCCTATTTTTAGGTCCTTAATAGCCACAGTACCATTTGGACTAACACCAATCGCACCTGGCGTTTTCTCCGTGATTTCGGCGACGGTATGCTCATGGGCACCACGCGCGTTTGAGAGATAGCTAAGAAGAGGATCTGTCCGGCGTTGCTTTTCAAAGCGTCCTTTCCAGCCATTCCATTTAGGACTCTTTCCAAAGTGGTTATGGCACTTATTCCAAACACGCTCAAGGCATCCTAAAAATTCCTGCCACCGATTTTCGAGCACTTGAGCCGAAGTAGCTTGCAGCATTTCTTCAATAAGGGCTTCGCACTTAATCAGTTCTGCGTGTATTTGAGGTGATGTCTGCATGCTCACATCCATTTTTAGAAAGATACATAATTTCTGTTTTGAAAAGCTTCAAATGAAGTGAAAATTTTGACGACAAATTTTTTATTTAAAAGCTTTAATTGAGCTTATTCTGCCTAAAACTAAACCTATAAATCCAAAAAAATCAACATTCAAAAGTGAAATTAAAAATTCTGATTTCTATACAAAGCAACGCTTCACACCTTTAATATCCCATGGATTTTTTCAGGTTCTTCAGTTTTTTTTCTCAAGTTTTTTAATTGCATATGAATAATGGGATCTGCCGCACCACAGAAAACCCCTACCGCCCACCATGTGCCATGGTGATAGCCTCTGCCCACTCAAACAAGGAATACTCCGTATGTTGAAACACTTGGTGTGGGCCGTGGCCCTGGGTGCATGGAGCTTGTTGCCACTGGCCCATGCGCAAACCGCAGCCGCCAGCTACCCGAACAAGCCCATCAAAATCATCGTGCCCTTCCCTGCCGGTGGCACGTCAGATGTGTTGGCGCGTTTGATCGGCCAAAAGATGACCGACGCCTGGGGCCAACCCGTGGTGGTGGAAAACCGCGCAGGCTCGAGCGGCAATGTGGGTGCCGATGCGCTGGCCAAGTCGGCCCCCGATGGCTACACCTTGGCGTTGATGGATGTGGGCAACTTGGCCATCAGCCCCTCGCTGTACAAACTGCCGTTTCAGGTGCCGACAGACTTTGCGCCCATCACCATGGTGGCTTACTCGCCCCACTTGCTGGTGGTGCCCAGCAAACTGCCCGTCAACAACGTGGCCGAGTTGGTGGCCTATACCAAAGCACAAAACGGCAAGGTCAACTTTGCAGCAGCCGCTGGCATGGGCAGCGCCACGCATTTGGCGGGCGTGATGTTTGCGCAGCGCACGGGCGTGGCCTGGAGCTATGTGCCCTACAAAGGTGGCGCACAAGCCATGACCGATTTGGTGGGCGGCCAAGTGGACGTGACCTTCAACGGCATGGTGGCCACGTACCCGCACGTCAAGTCGGGCAAGCTCAAGCTGTTGGCCGTGAGCAGCGCCAAGCGCAATGCGCAAGTGCCCGACACACCCACGGTGGCCGAAACTTTGCCGGGCTTTTTAACCGGCAGTTGGCAAGGCCTGTTGGCCCCCGCTGGCACGCCCAAGCCGGTGGTGGACAAGCTGTATGCCGAGGTGCAACGCATAGTAGCCCTGCCCGACATCAAAGAACGCCTGACCACCCTGGGCGCAGAGCCCCTGGCCATGAGCCCCGATCAGTTTGGCCAGTGGCTCAAACTCGAAATGACCACCATGGCCAAGGTGGTGAAGGACGGGCAAGTGACGGTGGATTGACGGGC
>CANCGU010000313.1 GCA_947377705.1 Comamonadaceae bacterium | reverse complement strand
AGCATCCAAGAGCATGCGCTCGTTGCCATCCAATTCGACCTCGATGGTCTGCATGTAAGGCTTGGCGTCGGTGTCTGGGTCGTAGCGATAAATTTGGAACGTGCGTTTTGTCATGGTGTTTACCTGATCAGAAAGTACGGGTCTGGAGCTTGACGCTCTCGACGGTCAAGGGCTTCATTTGCACGGGCTTGTAAGTCAGCTGGTTGCCTTCTTTGTGCCACAGGGTGTGCTTGTGCCAGTCTTGGTCGTTACGGCCGTTGGGATGCTCGGGGGTGTCGCCGTAGTCGTTCACGGTGTGCGCGCCGCGGCTTTCTTTACGCGCCGCAGCCGACACGATGGTGGCCTCTGCTGCCTCGATCAAGTTTTCCACTTCCAAGGCTTCGATGCGTGCGGTGTTGAAGACTTTGGAGTTGTCTTTCAAACCGATGTTGTTCACGCGTTCGCGCAGGGCAGCGATTTGCTTGACGCCTTCGTCCATCAACGCCTGTGTGCGGAACACGCTGGCGTGTGACTGCATGGTGTTGCGGATGTCGTTGGCCACGTCTTGGGCGTATTCGCCGGTCTTGTTGGCTTCCAAACGAGCCAAGCGCGCCAAGGTCACGTCAGCCGCGTTGGCTGGCAGAGGCTTGTGCTCTTTGTTCTTTTGGTTGAATTCAACAATGTGGTTACCGGCAGCGCGGCCGAACACCAGCAAGTCGAGCAATGAGTTGGTGCCCAAGCGGTTGGCGCCGTGCACCGACACGCAAGAGCATTCGCCCACAGCGTACAAACCGTTCACCACCACGCTTTGGTTGTTGGCGTCTTGCGTCACCACTTGGCCGTTGATGTTGGTGGGGATGCCGCCCATTTGGTAATGGATGGTGGGAATCACGGGGATTGGCTCTTTGGTGATGTCGACGTTGGCAAAGTTATGGCCAATTTCGAACACCGAAGGCAAACGCTTCATGATGGTCTCGGCGCCCAAGTGGGTCATGTCGAGGTTGATGTAGTCCTTGTTAGGACCGCAGCCACGACCTTCTTTGATTTCTTGGTCCATGCAGCGTGACACGTAGTCGCGTGGGGCCAAATCTTTGTAGGCAGGGGCATAGCGCTCCATGAAGCGCTCGCCATTGCAGTTACGCAAAATCGCGCCTTCGCCACGGCAGCCTTCGGTCAACAACACGCCAGCACCGGCCACGCCAGTGGGGTGGAATTGCCAGAATTCCATGTCTTCCAAAGGAATGCCAGCGCGTGCTGCCATCCCGAGGCCATCGCCAGTGTTGATGAACGCGTTGGTCGAGGCAGCAAAAATGCGGCCTGCACCACCGGTGGCCAGCAACACGGTTTTGGCTTCCATGATGTAGAGCTCGCCGGTTTCCATCTCGAGGGCGGTCACCCCCACCACATCACCCGCGTCGTCGCGGATCAGGTCGAGGGCCATCCACTCCACGAAGAAGCTCGTTTTGGCTTTGACGTTTTGTTGGTACAGCGTGTGCAGCATGGCGTGACCGGTACGGTCAGCCGCAGCGCAAGCGCGCTCCACGGCCTTCTCGCCGTAGTTGGCGGTGTGGCCGCCAAAGGGGCGTTGGTAAATCGTGCCGTCTGGGTTGCGGTCGAAAGGCATGCCCATGTGCTCCAAGTCGTACACGACTTTAGGCGCTTCACGGCACATGTATTCGATCGCGTCTTGGTCGCCGAGCCAGTCGGAACCTTTGACGGTGTCATAGAAGTGGTAGTGCCAGTTGTCTTCGTTCATGTTGCCCAAAGAGGCGCCAATGCCGCCTTGTGCAGCGACGGTGTGTGAACGGGTGGGGAACACTTTAGACAGCACAGCCACATTCAAACCTGCGCGGGCCAGTTGCAACGAAGCGCGCATGCCAGAGCCACCGGCACCGACGATGACCACATCAAATTTGCGACGTGGGATAGAGCTTTTAACGGTCATGACTTAGAGCCTCCAGAGAACCTGAATGGCCCAGCCGAGACACGACAGCAGCCAAACCAATGTGAATACTTGCAGAACCAAACGCAGGCCAACGGGCTTGACGTAGTCCATCCAAATGTCGCGCACACCCACCCAAACGTGGATCGCCAGTGCGATAAAGACTGAGAAGGTCAACGCCTTCATGAATTGGGTGCTGAAAATGCTTGCCCATTTGTCATAGCTGATGTCGCCGCTGGTCAACAGCACTTGGCCGAGAACAGCCAAAGTAAACAAAACCATCAAAACACCGGTGACGCGCTGGGCGAGCCAGTCACGCAGACCGTAGTGCGCACCCACGACGACGCGCTTGGAACCGTAATTCACGGACATGTTGTTGCTCCTAGGAAATCAGTAAAGGCCAAACAGCTTGGCGCCCAAAGCGGCGGTCAGTCCCAAGCTCAGCACTAAGGTGACGATGGCGGAAGACTTGCCGAATTCTTTGGTCACAGCGTGGCAAACGTCCATGTAGACGTGGCGAACGCCAGCGATCAAGTGGTGCAAATAAGCCCAAATCAGGCCCAACACCACAACTTTCACCAACACAGCAGGCACAAAGCCCAAACCCACGTTGAACGCGGCGCTGAATTTGGCAAAAGAAATTTCAGACGACACCGAGGTGTCAAACATCCAAACGATGAGTGGCAGCAACAAAAACATGATCAAGCCGCTGATGCGGTGCAAGATCGACACGATGCCCGCCGCAGGAAGGCGGTAGGTAGGCAGGTCTGTCAAGGCGTTGATGTTGCGGAACTCAGGCCGCTTTTTGGCAAGCTGGGTCATGTGGGATCTTTCTTCGGGTTTATCTGCAAATCGAAACAACTTTTCATTCTATTTCACTTCACCAAACTGACATGAGGGTTTCATGTCAGCTCAAAGCATTACGGTAGTGGTGCTTGTCGGTGCGATACAGGCCTCGGCGCAACTCCATGGGCGTGTCGTTGTAGGTGTAGGCCACACGCTCCACGCTCAACAACGGCGCGGTCATGGGCACATTGAGCAGCTTGGCTTGTTCGGCATCTGGGTTGACCGCACGGATGTT
>CANCGU010000312.1 GCA_947377705.1 Comamonadaceae bacterium | reverse complement strand
ATGTGTTGCAGTGGCATGTACGAGCTTGAGCCCGTGAGCCTGTCCGCGCGCAGCCAATATGTGAGCTTCAACCCCAAGACCTTACAAGACTTGAGCCCCCAGCGTCATTTGCACCACTTCAATATGCCCATCGCGCTGTTATGCGGCGATCAAGAATCGCCCGAATTCAAGCGCCAAGCGCTTGAGTTTGCGAAGTGCCTGTCAGACAGAGATGTCCATTTGCGCTTCTTTTGGGGCCAAGGTTTGAACCATTTTGAGATGCTCAAATCATTTGCCAACCCCGATGGCGTGATGTCCAAGGCCTTGCTGGAGTTGATGCAAGATGAGCTCTGTACAAAGTCTTGATGAATCAACATACCTAGTGGTCTAGCTGACGCGCCGTCAGTAAGTTGTGGAACTTGTGCGACATGTGCAAGTGCAAACCCTGACAAAAAGTCATGTGATAAGTAAGAACAATAAGTCATCTTGATCCTACTTATCCTCAGAAAGGGGCGCGCGCATGAGCAGCATGTCACTCAACGTCAACGGCAAAACAACGCAAACCAACAGATCGCCCGAGACACCATTGCTCTGGGTGATTCGTGACGAACTCAAACTCACAGGAACCAAATTTGGCTGTGGGATTGCCCAATGCGGCGCGTGCACAGTGCATGTTGACGGTCAACCTACGCGCTCTTGTGTCACCCCTGTCTCTACCGTGGTGGATAAAAAGATCACCACCATTGAGGGCTTGTCTTCCACGGGTGAACACAAATTACAAAAAGCATGGATCGCAGAACAGGTGCCCCAGTGCGGTTACTGCCAGTCAGGGCAAATCATGCAAGCCGCAGCATTGCTCGATAAAAAGAAAAATCCAACCCGTGAAGAAATCGTCGCCCACATGGACGGCAACATTTGCAGATGCGGCACTTACCAGCGCATTGTCAAAGCCATTCAACGCGCAGCGAAGGAGGCCTAAGCCATGACAAATTCGCAACACACGACTGATATGAAACGCCGCACCTTTTTAGCCAGCGCCAGCGGTTTAACGTTTTCTGTGGCTTTGGGCGGCGCAGGGATGCTTGGCACAGCCGCACAGGCCAATGACAGTGCGTTCAAAGTGAATGCTTGGATCACGATTGGCACAGATGACAGTATCACGCTCATGGTTCCAACCGCAGAGATGGGGCAAGGCACACTCACCGCCCTGCCTTTGATCTTGGCCGAAGAATTAGACGCAGACTGGGCAAAAGTAAAAGCAGAGTTTGCCCCTCCGAATCCCAAAGTTTATGGCAACCCACATCCCTTGTTAAACGGCGGTCAAGCTTCGCTCGCCAGTGTCGCCGTCGCCGGCTACTTCAAGCCACTGCGTATTTTGGGTGCGCAAGCTAGGCTTGTCTTGGTGCAGGCTGTCGCCACCAAGTGGAACGTACCAACAACTGAATTGACGACTGACCAAGGCTACGTGATACATGCAAAATCTAACCAACGCATCAGCTATGGTGAAGTGGCTCAATTTGCGACGCTCCCCGCAGAACTGCCAAAAATTAGCGATGGTGACTTGAAAAAACCGGAGCAGTTCAAATTAATTGGCCGTACAGACATTGGTCGTACAGATGTGAAATCAAAAACCAATGGCACCGCGCAATTTGGTATTGATGTGAACGTGCCTGACATGGTCTACGCGACCATTCTGGAAGCGCCAATGGAAGGCGCCAAGGCTGAAAACATCAATACTGACGAGGCCATGGCCATTCCAGGCATTAGCCGAATTATTCCGCTGCCGTTTGGGGTCGCTGTGATTGGCGACAGTGTCCATGCCACACGACTTGCACGCAATCTGCTCAAACAAAAAGTCACATGGAACACGACAGGTGCGATCGCTGCCACCTTCGATTCCGAAAAAGCTAAAAAAGAATATGCCGATAACGGCATTGATCCCAACGCC
Organism: Comamonadaceae bacterium; assembly: GCA_947377705.1. The sequence continues at coordinate 1,076 of CANCGU010000312.1, read as the reverse complement.
AAAACAATGGAGGCCTTTAAACGGGGCGACTCCAACACAGCGATGGTCAATGCCAAACAAACACTTGAAGCTACCTATTGGACCGAACACTGCTACCACGCACAACTCGAACCCATGAACTGCATTGCACGTATCGGTGCAGACGGTCTGTCCGCCGAAATTTGGACGGGATCACAATTTGCGTTCTTAGGCACGGTGGCTGCATCTGGCATTTTGAAAACAACACCAGACAAAATTAAAGTACATCAACAACTCCTAGGTGGGGGTTATGGTCGCCGTATTGCGCCCGATACCATTGCACAAACAGTTGTGTTGGCAAACATCACCAAGCAAACCGTCAAACTACTCTTGACCAGAGAAGATGACATGGCAGCAGCCCGTCCAAGACCCATGACGCACCATGTCATGCGGGCTGGTTTAGACGATGCCGGTAACCTGATTGGATGGCGCCATCGTTTGGTCGCTGAGAACGTTGACGCCATTGCCTCACCGCCGCGCTTTCAGGCGACAGGCGGAAAAGACTACATCGGTTGGAACGGCTTGGACTTACCCCACTACAACATCACCGACGCCACGGCAGAAGCCGTGCGCGAGATTCGCGGTATGCGCGTTCATGCTTTCCGAGGCATTGGCGCAGGACACAATAAATTTGCGGTTGAATGCTTTTTAGATGAGGTGGCACAAGCTAAAAAAATAGATCCGCTGACCCTGCGCTTGCAGTTAACGCAACACGATGCGCGCGCTAATAGCGTTTTGCGAGAAGTTGCAAAAATGTCAGATTGGAAGCGCAAGCGCAATGGTCGAGGATTAGGTATTGCATTTTCGGACTACCACGGCAGTTTGTCCGCTGGCGTTGTCGAGGTCTCGTTGAACCGACAAACTGGAAAAATTAAAGTTCACCAAATGTGGCTCGCCGTTGATCCAGGATTGGCGATTCAACCCACGAACGTATTGGCTCAACTTGAGGGAGCTGCCGTCTTTGGCTTGTCGGTTGCGCTACTCGAAGAATTGACGATCAAGAACGGGGCCGTCGTGCAGTCGAACTTCCATGACTACCCCGTCTTGCGTATGAGTGA
>CANCGU010000311.1 GCA_947377705.1 Comamonadaceae bacterium | reverse complement strand
CTGCCGTTGCTCATCATCACCACACCTTCTTGCACCGTCGCTTGCAACTGCATGCTGCGCTCGGCCAATTTGGCCAAATCTTGCGACGCATGGCTGGGAATGCGCCACACCTGCAACGAGGTGGGTTTGATGAGCTTGTTTTGCATGTTCTTCCACCAGACATCACCTGAGCTGGAAAACACATACAGCATCACTTGGTCTGCCTTGCTGCACGCTTTGAGCAACGGCTTTTCTTCGGGCTGACCCACTTCAATCCAGAGGCGCTTACGGCCGGTGAAGTCGGTGAGCATCACATCCGGTTCGTCGGGGTCAGATAGACCGGCGCCAAAAGCCAGCACGCCGTCGCCATTGCACATGTCTTGCAACTGATGGGCTTGCAGCGACAACGCAACCAAACGAACCATCATGCGTTCGTCTGTTTCGCTGGGGTGGCGCGCCAAGGTCAGCGCGTGGTCGGCGTAGTAGCCGTGGTCAATGTCAGCGATTTGGACGTTCGCTTTGAAGATGGTGGATTTGATGGCCATCTTGCTTAGACGCGACGCGCAAGTTCGGCGGCTTTGCCCACATAGCTGCCCGGTGTCATGGCCAGCAAGCGGTCCTTGTCGGCTTGCGGAATTTGCAGCGACGCAATCAAACCATGCAGCGCTTCGGCAGTGACGGTCTTACCGCGTGTGACTTCTTTGAGCTGTTCGTAAGCGCCTTGCACACCGTAGCGGCGCATGACGGTTTGGATGGGCTCGGCCAACACTTCCCAAGCGGCGTCGAGGTCAGCATCCAAGGCTTCGCGGTTGAGTTCGAGTTTGTTCAAACCGACGCTGAGCGATTGATACGCCAAAGCCGTATAGCCCAAGGCCACGCCCATGTTGCGCAACACGGTGGAGTCGGTCAGGTCGCGTTGCCAGCGGCTGATGGGCAGTTTTTCGCTCAGGTGTTTGAGCACGGCATTGGCCAAACCCAAATTGCCCTCGGCGTTTTCAAAGTCAATTGGGTTGACCTTGTGCGGCATGGTGGACGAGCCAATTTCGCCCGCTTTCAGGCGCTGCTTGAAGTAGCCCAAAGACACATAGCCCCACACGTCGCGTGACCAGTCAATCAGGATGGTGTTGGCACGGGCCACGGCGTCAAACAATTCGGCCATGTAGTCGTGGTGCTCGATTTGAATGCTGTAAGGCTGGAAGGTCAGGCCCAGGCCCAAAGGCGCGGGCGTCTCGACCACTTGGCGGCTGAAGGCTTCCCAATCGAAATCAGGCCAGGCACTCATATGGGCGTTGTAGTTGCCGACCGCACCGTTCATCTTGGCCATGATGTGGACGCTTGCAATGCGCTCGCGCACAAGTTTCAAACGCATCACCACGTTGGCCACTTCTTTGCCCACTGTGGTGGGGCTGGCAGTTTGGCCGTGGGTGCGGCTGAGCATGGGGACATCGGCGTAGGCGTGGGCCATCTCGCGCAGCTTGGCAATCAAGCCGTCTAGACCGGGCAAGATCACTTCGTCGCGACCGGCTTTCAGTTGCAAAGCGTGGCTGGTGTTGTTGATGTCTTCGCTGGTGCAAGCAAAGTGCACAAATTCAGAAGCGGCTTCAAGCTCGGCGTGGCCTTTGAATTTTTTCTTGATCCAATACTCCACGGCCTTCACGTCGTGGTTGGTCACTTTTTCTTCGTCTTTGATCGCCAGGGCGTCTTCGGTGTTGAAGTGGGTGACCAAATTGATCAGATAGTCACGCGAGGCGGCACTCAAAGGTTTGAATTCGGCAAAGCCTGCGTCGCTCAAGGCGATGAACCATGCAATTTCCACTTGCACGCGACGGTGCATATAGCCTTGCTCGCTCATCAAGGGCCGCAGGGCCGTGACTTTGCTGGCGTAGCGGCCATCCAGGGGTGACAAGGCGGTCACTTGGGAGATATTTTGATGAAGGCTTTGGGGGGTGCTGGTGGTATTGCTCATCCTGCAATTTTAGGTGCAGTGCCCAAGTGCCATGTATACGCCAAGCTCGCTAAACTACAGCGTCAACAAACCTATGTGAAACGTATGAAACTGATTGGTGCAATTACCAGCCCCTATGTGCGCAAAGTGCGCATCGTCATGGCCGAGAAAAAACTGGACTACCAGTTTGTGACGGAGGACGTCTGGGCTGCCGATACCACGATTTCCGCCGCCAACCCCTTGGGCAAAGTGCCTTGCCTGATCATGGAGGGTGGCGAAGCGCTGTTTGATTCACGCGTCATCGTCGAATACGTGGACACCCTCTCGCCCGTGGGCAAACTCATTCCAGACCGCGGCCGTGAGCGTGCCGAAGTCAAAACGTGGGAGGCTTTGGCCGATGGCTTGCTGGACGCGGCCATTCTTGCGCGCTTAGAGGCGACATGGCCTGGCCGTCAAGAAGGCGAACGTAGCCAAGCCTGGATTGACCGTCAGATGAAAAAGATCGAGGACAGCTTGAACGCCATGGGCCGCGCGTTGGCTGAGCGCAGCAACTGCGTGGGCATTCATTTAAGCTTGGCGGACATCGCTGTGGGCGCCGCCTTGGGTTATTTGGATTTCCGTTTTGCCCACCTGGATTGGCGTGCGCAGCACCCCAACCTTGGTGCTTTGTATGAGCGTTTGGCTCAGCGTCAAAGCTTCAAAGACACGGCGCCTGTTTAACTGTTTGCGCGGTTTTTGAGCCAACGCATCAAGCTACCCACCACGGGCAGCTTTTCGTACAACTCTTCGGCCGCATCCCAGTAGTCGCGATGCACGGCCACGCGCCACACACCGGCTTCTTCGCGCAGCACAAAATGCGTGGCACCACGAATGGTTTGCTTCGCGCCTTTGTCCATGCGTGGCACAGAGAAGAAAAAATCCCAAGTCACAAAGCACTGCGCGCCGTTCTGTACTTGCTGGGTAATCACAAAGCGCGGGGCCTCTAGCGCTTCAAACATGTGACCAAAGATGAGTTCAATCGCTGAGATGCCCTTCACCTCATTGAAGGGGTCTTTGAACTGCGCATCTGCGGTGTAGAAGTGCGCAAGATGCGC
>CANCGU010000310.1 GCA_947377705.1 Comamonadaceae bacterium | reverse complement strand
GTCGGACGACGAGCGCACACAGCGCTACCAAAGCATCACACTCGGTTTGTTGGTGCTGGCTGTGTTGGTTTATCTGTTTGACCTGGGTGGCGAAAACATCCCACGCAACGGCGACGAGCTGGTTTACACCCACATCGCGTTTAAGACATGGCTGCAAACACAAGCCACCGGCGCATGGCTGCCACTCGCGTCTGAGCTCGACCACATGCGCAACACCAAACCGCCGCTGCTGTTTTGGCAGGCCATGGTCGTGCCGTGGCTGGGTTTGGAGTGGAAGTTGCTGTGGTTACGTGTGCCCAGCTTGCTGTACACCCTGGCCAACACCGCGTTGGTGGTGTGGGCGGCACGCGCTTTGGCCACGGATTGGCTGCGCCACAAAACCGAACCCGCCCCGTTTCCCAAAGTGCTCAACGCCAACACCTTAGGACTCATGGCAGGCTTGATTTTCTTGGGCTGCTTCAGCACCTACCGCTATGGCCGCCCCTACCTGACCAGCGCGATTGAAACCTTCTGGATGAACCTGCCGTTTTGGTGGCTGCTGTGCCAAGTGCTGCGCGCGCGCCACCCAAGCGTGCAAGGCGAGCACTTCAAACCCTCACGCAGCTTGTTTGCCGTGGCTGGCCTCAGTTGGGGCATGGTGGCTTTGTACAAATCGTTTGTGTTGATTGCCCCATTGGCTGCCACGCTGTTCGTGAGCCTGTGCTGGCTCAACCACACAGCTTGGCGGACTTGGTTTGTGCGCGTGGCTTTGAGCACCGCATTTGCATTGGGCTTGTTTGCCCTGTGGTTTGTGGTGGACCCTGACCCTATGGGTGTGTGGCGCGAGTTTGTGGTGGGTGAAAACTGGGGCAAAGTCAGCGCTGGCGGCCCCAGCTATTTACACACCGCCTTTGTCGGCGGCTTCAGCATTTGGGTACAAGCCCTAGGCCTGTTGCAAAACGGCGCCATGCTGGGGCCCCTCATCATGGGCGTGGCCATTTGGGGCCTGTTCCAAATGCGTCCCGCTTGGCGCGCACGCTTGGCAGGCGTGGTGCAACCCCAAGCGGTGCTGTGGATTTATGTGTTGCTGCTGAGCGTGTTCTTCATGGTGCCCAGTCAGCGTTCGGCACGCTACCTGATCCCCCTTATGCCTGTGATGAGCGTGTTGTGCGCCATCTGGCTGTGGCGCTTGCCGCAGTGGGCACAACGCACAGCCATGGGCTTAGGAACCATGTTCAGCCTGTTAGGGCTGGGTTTCTTGGGCTTGTTTTTGTGGGCAGGTTGGCGCGTTGACCTGTACCCGCTGTGGGGCCGCTTGGGGCTGTTGTTGATTTTGGCTTTGCAGGTGTTGGCCTTGCTGCGCTTGTTTGGCACGCTGTTCTCACGCGACCATGGACGGACCTTGCAAGCGAGCTGGATTTGGCTGTTCGGCTTGGTGCTGAGCTTGTTCGCATGGTTTGGCATGCTCAGCGCACCTTTGCACACCGCTGCGAACACCTACACGCCTGAAGTGGTGGCACAGGTACAAGGCGCCAAGCTGGCCACGCCCAGCAACTTCAATGGCGACTTTGAACGCTGGCGCTTTTTGATTCCAGGGGTGGGCCGCATCACGCCCTACATGGACCACGAGCCCAACGAAGACGCAGACATCGCGCAACGCCTGAACAACTTTGATGCGGTGGTGGTTCATCGCTACTGGAACGAAGCTCCGCCAGATTGCGAAAAAGCCAATTGCCAAATTTTGGCGCAACGGATCGGTTTGCGAGGCCGCCACCCGGCGGGCGAAATCAACCTCAAAAGTTTGCAAACACCCGAGCGTGTGATGTTCTGGCGCGAGTACTTGTTGGTGAAGAAGCCTTAAATCGCTCGGGTGGTGCGCCATGTGCGCCACAGCTGCACATGCAAGGCCAACCAGACAAAGGGGTCAAGCACGGCGTCCCACACATTGCCGGTGGGCAAACGCAGCAGCGCATAGGCAGTCAGCACCACGAGCGAACTACACACCCAACGCCGAGGCACCTGCGCCCAGAGCAGCGTCGCAGCAGTGAGGGCCAACACCAGCCACAACCCTGCCGCCTCAAAACCCAGCGCGTACAGCTGCGGGTTAAAAAATGCAGGCCAACCATTCAAGGTGTCCACCACCAAAGCCCAGCCCAGCAAAATGCCCAGCCACGCGAGAGACCGAGGCGTGGTGACCACAGGCGCGCGCAGCTCAAGCACATCCGCCCAACACCACAAGGCCCAGACCACCAGCACCAAGCTGGGCGTTTGAAACGCCAAGGCCAAATAACCCGGCAACACATCGGTACGTGGCAACAGCATCACCACGCCCACGACGGCAGCCGGCCACACGTTGGGCTTCCAGGCATATGTCAAACGCAGCACCACGGCAGAGGCCACGCAAGCCCAAGATAACTTCACCCACAAAGGCAAAAACACCGCTTGCGGCAACACGGCATGGGTCATGTCGGTCCAGCTCATGGTTGGCTCCTTGCCGGACGGGCAGAACAATTAGCGCGCAGTTGCTGAAAGGCAATGGCTCGGCGCATGTGGGTGTAGCTCAGCCAAACATCAGGCACAGTGGTGTGAGCGGACAGGCCTTGCGGCACTTCAATCAACGTCGGGTACGAGTATTCGTCGGTTTTCACGCCATCTATCAAAGTGCGCGTGGTCCATGACAGCGGCTGATTGGCCGAGGTGCTGAGTAACAGCACCTCACGGCCACGACCGGCGGGGTTGTGGGCCAACATCAAAACCCCAGACGACAAGCGCAAGGCCGCAATCGAAGCCCCCGGGTTAGAGAGCGTCAAGTTACCCGCATCTTGCCAATGCGCACCGGCATCGAAGGTTTCGGAATGCGCCACCCTCTCGGTGGGGCTGTAGTCACGCATGAAGGCCGACCAATGGGTGGGCGAATGCGCCACCAAGGTGGGTTGCAACACCTCGCGGCGCTGCGTGATGCGGGTGATGCTTTGCATCTCGCCCTCGGCATTCAAACGCACGGCCACGCCATACTTGATGCCAATTTCAAAATACAAAGGCAGCACCGCACCGCC
>CANCGU010000309.1 GCA_947377705.1 Comamonadaceae bacterium | reverse complement strand
CCTAAAGTGCTGGACATCTAAGGAGCTGAAATGATTGGTGAATGGAACAACGGCACCGGCCGTCGCAAATCAAGCGTCGCTCGCGTGTTTCTGAAAAAAGGCTCCGGCAAAATCACGATCAACGGTAAAGACATCGCCGCATATTTCGGTCGTCAAACCTCGATCATGATTTCGAAGCAACCCTTGATGCTGACCAACAACGGCGAAGCGTTTGACATCCAAGTCAACGTGCACGGCGGTGGTGAGTCTGGCCAAGCAGGTGCAGTGCGTCACGGTATTACCCGCGCTTTGATCGACTACGACGCAGCTTTGAAGCCCGTCCTGTCGCAAGCCGGTTACGTGACGCGCGATGCTCGCGAAGTGGAACGTAAAAAGGTTGGCTTGCACTCTGCTCGTCGCCGCAAGCAGTTCAGCAAGCGTTAATCCGCTTCCTGTTTTGCCAAAAGCCGCATGGGTTCGCCCTTGCGGCTTTTTTATTGCCAGCGTGAATGCCCATGTTGCAAACAGCGTTTCTAGGCCGCGCGCAGTGCTATATCCGAGTAAAGCGATATACTTTTAAGCAATTGATTCAGGAGTCCTCACATGAGCGCAGTTGCCGAAAACGTCCAAACCGAAATGCCATCCCCTTTTGTCTTCACTGACAGCGCGGCTGCCAAGGTGGCAGACCTGATTGCAGAAGAGGGCAACCCTGATTTGAAGTTGCGCGTGTTTGTGCAAGGTGGTGGTTGTTCAGGTTTTCAATACGGTTTCACATTCGATGAAATCGTGAACGAAGACGACACCACCATCAACAAAAACGGCGTGTCTTTGTTAGTCGATGCCATGAGCTACCAATACCTGGTGGGCGCTGAAATTGATTACAAAGAAGATTTGCAAGGCGCTCAGTTCGTCATCAAGAACCCAAACGCGACGTCAACGTGCGGCTGTGGCTCGTCGTTCTCAGCCTAATCGCTGACGATCAAGCTTTAAAAATACCACCCAATATGCGGGCGCCTTGTGCGCCCGTTACTTTTGGTAGATTGCCGGGTAGGCCCAGCACGGTTTGGCGAGCGAGCCAGGCAAAGGCAGCCGCTTCCACTTGCAAGGGCGGCATGCCGCGTTCTACTGAGGACAGCACGCGCGCACGCGGCAAGCCCGCCTGCAGGCGCGACATCAAAAAACCATTCAATGCGCCGCCACCACACACGATGAGCTCGGTGATCTCAGGAGCGTGGCGAACCACATCGTTGATGCAAGCGCGCGCGGTGAGCTCGGTCAGCGTGGCTTGCACGTCAACTGCCTGTGCGTTTGCATAGGCATTCAGTTGTTGCGTCAGCCAAGCAGGGTGAAATAAATCACGCCCGGTGCTCTTGGGGGGGGCTTTCAATAAGAAGGGCTCTGCCAACAAGGCTTGTAGCAAGGGTTCGATCACCGAGCCACTTGCGCCCCATGCGCCGTTGTCATCAAAGGCTTGGCCTGTGTGCTGTTGGCTCCAGTAGTCAAGCAAGGCATTGCCAGGGCCGCAATCAAAACCCAACACGTCGCCCGAGGCATGAAGCACGCTGAGGTTGGCAATCCCGCCAATGTTCAGCACGCCCACGCTGTGATCCGTTTGTCCAAAGATGCCTTGGTGAAACACGGGGACGAGCGGTGCACCTTGACCTGCCGCTGCGACATCGCGGCTGCGGAAATCGGCCACCACGTCGATGCCTGTCAACTCAGCCAATAAAGCGGGGTTGTTCAGTTGCAGTGTGTAGCCTGTGCCATCAAATGCGCCAGGTTGGTGGCGCACAGTTTGTCCATGAGCCCCGATGGCACGCACATCACGGGCGAGGGTGTGGGTGCTGGCCAGCAATGCTTGTATGGTTTGCGCGTACACCCGCACCAAGCTGTTGGCAGCAAGTGCCGCGCGGTGAAGTTCATTGTCGGCAGGGGTGTTAAGCGCCAACAGTGTTTGCTTGAGCGCAGGCTCAAAAGGCGTGGCTTGGTAGCCCAGCACCCGCGGATGAAGGCCACTGAAGTCTGCCAATACACCGTCGACGCCATCGAGCGATGTGCCCGACATCAAGCCAATGTACAGCTGTGCTGCAGGTGATGAGGCTGCAGTGGCCGTCATTTATTCAACGCGGCTGATTTGGGTGCTGGCCGCGGCGGTCAGGTCCACTTGGGCGATGGCCGCGTGGCGTTTGAATTGTTCACGCGCAGCGGCTGACACTTCGATGGTCACACTCTGACGTGCCATGGTGAGTGGGTCTTTGTGTTGGCCGTTGACGCGGAATTCAAAATGCAGGTGCGGGCCAGTGGCCCAACCTGTGGCACCCACCAAGCCCAGTGTTTGGCCTTGCATGACAGATTGACCGCGCTTGACGTTGATGCGACTCAAGTGCGCATAGACGGTGGTATGGCCGTTGGCGTGTTTGACCATCACCACATTGCCAAAGCCGCCTTGAGAGCCTGCCACATCCACAATGCCTTGCCCCACGCTGCGCACGGGCGTGCCTGTGGGGGCTGCGTAGTCCACGCCTAGGTGGGCACGCCAAGTTTGCAGAATCGGGTGGAAGCGCATTTTGAAACTGCTGGTCATGCGCGAGAAGGCGAGGGGGGAGGCCAGATAAGCGCGACGCAGGCTGACGCCGTCGGCGCTGTAGTAGCCACCTTCTTTTGCGCCGGCCTCTTTGAACCAAAATGCCTGATGCGTTTTGCCATTGTTCACAAACTCGGCAGACAGCACCCGGCCCGTGCGCAGCACTTCGCCATCGGCTTCCAGCGATTCGTACACCACGGCAAACCGGTCGCCTTTTCGCAGGGCGCGGTGGAAGTCAATGTCGCCCGCAAAGATGTCGGCCAATTGGCTAGCCACGCTGTCGGGGATGTCGGCCTCGTCGGTGGCGGCAAACAGTGAGCTTTGAATCGTGCCGTTGCCCATGCGGGTGCTGACGTTCAGGCTTGCTGTTTCTTGGCGCTCGACAAAGCCGTCGCTTGAACGCTCCAAGATCCATCGGGTGAAGCTCTCCCCGTCTTCGTTGACCCAGCGTGCAGTCAAACGGGTGAGGCGGTGTTCTGCATCGCCTTCCAAATTCACCATGCGGCCTGCGCG
>CANCGU010000308.1 GCA_947377705.1 Comamonadaceae bacterium | reverse complement strand
GCCCACATCACGGTTTGTTTGACGGATCCCAGCGCGCACCGCCTGCAAGCCGCCGCCCAAGCCGTGGCGGACACCAGCTATGTGTACACCGCGACCAAGCCTTCGGCCAAAGCCTCTGGCTTGAAACGCGTGGTCTTGGCTTTGCCAACTGCCGAAAAAACCAAAGCAGCCAAGCATGAGTTCGACCTCGCCTGTGCCCAAGTGGCAGGTGTTTCGTTGGCCAAAGAGTGGGGCAATCGTCCTGCCAACCACGCCACACCCACGCATTTGGCGGACGTGGCCAAGGCCTTGGGCAAGAAGGCGGGCATCCATTGCCAAGTGCTCGGCCCCAAAGAGATCGACAAACTCGGCATGGGTTCCTTCGCGGCTGTGGCGCGCGGCTCGGTGGAGCCTTTGCGTTTCATTGTGTTGCAGTACACCGGCGCCGCCAAGTCCGAAGCGCCCACCGTGTTGGTGGGCAAAGGCATCACCTTTGACACGGGCGGTATCTCGCTCAAGCCAGGTCCTGGCATGGACGAGATGAAGTTCGACATGTGTGGCGCTGCCAGCGTGCTGGGCACCTTTGAAGCGCTCTCGCATTTGAAGCCTGCCATCAACGTGGTGGGCCTGATTCCCACCTGCGAAAACATGCCTGATGGCACAGCACTCAAGCCCGGTGACGTGATCACCAGCATGAGCGGCCAAACCATTGAGGTGCTCAACACCGATGCCGAAGGTCGCCTGATTTTGTGTGATGCCTTGACCTATGCCACACGCTTCAAGCCCCGCGCTGTGATTGACATCGCCACACTCACCGGCGCTTGCGTGATTTCTTTGGGCCATGTGCGCAGTGGCCTGTTCTCGCCCTCAGACGATTTAGCCAACGCCTTATTTGCTGCCGGTGAAGCTGCTCTTGACCCTTGCTGGCGCTTGCCTTTGGACGATGAGTATGCCGAAGGCCTTAAATCCAACTTTGCCGATGTGGCCAACGTGGCAGGCCGCGAGGGGGGCTCCATCACCGCTGCCAAGTTCTTGCAGCGTTTTGCCAAAGATTACCCTTGGGCGCATTTGGACATCGCAGGTTCCGCATGGAAAAGCGGTGCGGCCAAAGGCGCGACAGGCCGCCCAGTGGGGTTGTTGCTGCAATATTTGTTGGGCACAGCCCAAGCTGCAACCAAGACCGCACGCCGCGCCGTCAAAGCCTAATTGCCAGCCGAAGGCCAGATGACCGAAATTGCTTTTCACTTCAACGCGCCTGACAAACTGGCCTACGCCTGCCGCTTGCTGCGCAAGGCTGTGGCCAGCGGCGCACGCGTGGTGGTGACGGGCGCTCCCGCATCTTTGCAAGCGCTGGACACGCTGTTGTGGACTTTCTCGCCATTGGAGTTCGTGGCGCATTGCCGCGCAGGCAGCCCTGCCGAGCAGTTGATGGCTTCACCCGTGGTCTTGGCGGCGCAAATTGAAGGCGGGCCTGAGCTGCCGCACCACCAAGTGCTGCTCAATTTAGGCGATGAGGTGGCCTCGGGCTATGAACGCTTTGAGCGCACCATTGAAGTGGTGACCCTCGACGACGCAGATCGCCAGCAAGCCCGGCTGCGTTGGAAACATTATGCGGATCGCGGGTATTCCATCACGCGTCACGATTTGAAGCTGAAAGATTGAGAAACTCGTTGTATTTTGAAGTTACGATTACAAATCGTTATTTCATACCCAAGGAGTTCTTGCATGCATCTCTCTTTCAAATTGACAGCCGTTGCAACTTTGGCAGCCCTTGGCAGCCTCGCCATGGCACAAGAACAAGTGGTGAAGATTGGCCATGTTGGCCCTGTCAGTGGCGCCATCGCACACTTGGGTAAAGACAACGAATATGGCGCGCGCTTGGCCATTGAAGAACTCAACGCCAAAGGCGTGAGCATCAACGGCAAAAAGGTCAAATTTGAGTTGGTGGCCGAAGATGATGCCGCCGATCCCAAACAAGGCACTGCTGCTGCACAAAAGCTGGTGGATGCCAAGGTCAGTGGTGTGGTGGGGCACTTGAACTCAGGCACGACGATTCCGGCATCTAAGATTTACAGCGATGCAGGCATTCCCCAAATCTCGCCTTCATCGACCAACCCGAAATACACACGCCAAGGATTCAAGACCGCCTTCCGCGTGGTGGCAGACGACGTTCATTTGGGTGGCACGTTGGGCCGGTACGCTGTGAATGAGCTCAAAGGCAAATCGATTGCCGTGATTGACGACCGCACGGCTTACGGCCAAGGCGTGGCCGAAGAGTTTGAAAAGGCCGTTAAGGCGGCTGGCGGTAATTTGGTGGCCCACGAGTTCACCACCGACAAAGCCACCGACTTCATGCCCATCTTGACCACCTTGAAAGGCAAAAAGCCGGACATCATCTTCTTTGGCGGCATGGACGCCGTGGGCGGCCCGATGATGAAGCAAATGAAGTCACTGGGCATCAAGGCCAAGTTCATGGGCGGCGACGGCATTTGCACCAACGAGATGATCAAGCTGGCCGGCGACGCTATGGCCGATGGCCAAGTGGTGTGCGCTGAAGCAGGCGGTGTGGATGGCGCCTTGAAAAAGGGCATGGATGACTTTGGTGCCAAGTTCAAGAAGCGCTTCAATGATGATGTGAAGCTGTATTCCCCTTATGTGTACGACGCGGTGAATGTGATGGTTGATGCCATGCAACGCGCCAAATCCAGCGAACCTGCCAAATACTTGCCAGAGTTGGCGAAAACCACAGGCTACAAAGGCGTGACGGGCACGATTTCGTTTGATGCAAAAGGCGACATCAAGAACGGAGCCTTGACCTTGTATACCTTCAAGGCCGGAAAACGCGACCAAATTGCCGTGGTGCGTTGACGCGCTGCAAGGCTAAAACCTTTGAAAACCACCTTCGGGTGGTTTTTTTTATATCTTTTTCAAAATAAATTATTCATATAAATCAACAGCTTAGAGTTAATGGCTGATCTTGATAGGTTTTTTTTCAATACATGTGTACACCAAATCAAAGTCTGACGCGTTGATTCTTCACTAAGTTCTCAGGAGCCTAAATTGGATAAATCAGTTGTTCAGATCGAATCGCCAGAAATG
>CANCGU010000307.1 GCA_947377705.1 Comamonadaceae bacterium | reverse complement strand
GGTACCGATCACCTGTTCGGTCGCATCATCACGGATGATGAGGTGTTCACAAAAATCGTCGAACAAATCAATGTCGTGGCCGGGGATGCTGTCTTTCAAACGGGCACCCATTTCAGTGGCAAACACGTCATAGCGCAAACGTTGAGCTTCACGCACCTCATCTTGGTGCTTAGCCCATTCAACAATCAGACTCAGGCGGGTTTGAGTTTTTTGGGTCGAGACAGAAACTTTTTGAGCGTCATGATCGTTTCGATGAAGTGACCCCCGTGGCACATCGATGAACGACAGCGGCATGGTTGGGTTGGGTAATTCTTTCATGGTGGCTCCTTGGTGAATCAATGCCAAGATTCTTAACAGCCCATGTGAATTAACGGCGAAGATTGCGTGAAATATTCGTGACAAATTTCCTGAAACCTTCACAAATTTGTCATAGAACGGACCTATGCTTATCAGCCAATCATGCTGATCAAATACCTACGACTCGTACACGCTTTTGGCCGTGCATTTTGGATTTTGTGGATCAAATTTCCCAAATTAAGCAAGGCACACAAGCTTCAAGAAATTAAGAATTGGTCACAAAGCACACTGGCCATCATCGGCATCCAAGTGACGCATGCCACACATTACACGCCGAGTGAAAACACGGAAACACCACTTTTGCTGGTCGCTAACCATGTGTCGTGGGTAGATGCGTTGATCATTCAAACCATTCAACCTAGCATCTTTGTTGCCAAATCAGAAGTGAAACGTTGGCCTATCGTGGGAAACATTGCGACCGCATGCGGTGTTGTGTTCGTTGACCGAGGCTCGCCCAGCTCCGCCAGACGCATGGTCGACGATGTGTCCAGCGCACTGCACCACGGCTATTGCGTGGCTGGATTTCCTGAAGGCACCAGCAGCGAGGGAAATACCGTCAGCCTGTTTCATGCCAACTTGTTTGAAGCGGCCGTCAACCACCACATCCAAGTGCAACCTTTGGCAATTCGCTACACCAACCCACAAACGGGTGCGCTATGTCTGAAAGCTGCTTTTGTCGGTGACATTGGCTTTGTTCAGTCGCTCCATCAAGTGATGGCATCGTCTGGAATTCAAGCCAAAGTTCATGTCGGCGAGATGCTTTCTCCCGAAGGGCACTCGCGAAGAACCTTGGCCCACTTGTCACACCGCAGTGTCAGCAGCCAGCTTGAACTGCTCAACGCGTAAACGACATCACCCAACTGGGTAGCCCGGTGGCAAGCAACGGTAGCCAAGAAATCAGCAACGTGCCCACAAAGATAGCCAACAACGCAGGAGCCACCGAGGCAGCGACCGTGCGAAGAGGTTGCTTGAACACGGCGGAGGCAAAGTAAATGTTCATGCCAGCCGGGGGGCATAAAAAGCCCATCTCCATGTTGGCCAAAAAGATGATGCCAAAGTGCACTGGATCAATGCCATAGCTGATGGCCAAGGGCAACAGCAAAGGCACCAACACCACGATGGCAGCGTAAATTTCCATTAATGCACCAGCGGCAAACAAAAACACGTTCAAGGCCAACAGAAACACCCATTTGTTTTGCGTGACGCTTTGCACCCAATCGGTGGCGAGATCTGGAATGCCAGCGTCCACCAAGTAGTTGGTCAAGCCCAAAGCCATACCCAAAATCAACATCACACCACCAATGATTTGGGTGCATTGCGACAAGGATTCACCTAACTTCTTGACGTCCAACTCACGGTGGGCCCATGCTTGCGTGAATACCGCATAGAGCGCTGTCAGAGCTGCGCTTTCTGTAGGGGTGGCAAAGCCACTGCCCAACGAACCAATGGCCACCACAGGGGCCAACAATTCCCATTTGGCATGCCATGCGGCATCGCGCAAAGCATGCGGTTTAAAAACAGGTTTGACAGTAGGCTCGCTGCGAATGGCATCTTGACGCAGATAACCACCAAAAATCAGTAAGCACGCCACCATGACCACGGCGGGAATTACGCCCGCTAAAAACATGGTGTTGATGGGTACGCGCGCAATGATGGCGTACATGATCAAGGGCACGGACGGTGCCAACAAAACGCCCAAGGCACTGGCACTGGTGACCAAACTGATGCCCTTTCGGTCTGGGTAGCCCACGCCCTGAAGTAAAGGCAACAACAACCCGCCAAGGGCCAAAATGGTTACGCCACTGCCACCTGTGAATGCGGTGAAACAGGAGCACAACACCGTGGCTGCAATCACGGTGCCAGTCTTACCACCACCAAACAACGCAACAAACACAGCACCCAGCCGCTGTGCCGCACCTGTCCCTGCAAAGATCAATCCAGCCAAGGTAAAAAGCGGTAACGCCGGCAATGAGGGGTTCACCGTGATTTGGTAATGCGACAAAGCAATCGACGCCAGGGGCAAGCCGTCTTGCCAAAACAATGCAAGTGCCAAGCCTCCCAACACCGCAAAGATGGGCGCACCAAACGACAACATCAACGCCAAACCACCCACCCAAGGCCACAATGGCAAGGCCTCACCATCCCAGCGAAATGCGACACACGCACCCAACAACGGGGCAACCAACGCGCACATGAACTTCACGCCCAAGTGTGGGCTACATCGCGCGCCCAATTTCAACGCTAAAAGTGCAAAACCCAAAGGCATGGACGCTTGGAACCACCACACCGGCATGCCATAGGCCAGCACCTGTTCGGCGGACATTTCACTCCATACCAGTTGACCGCTGGCCCATGCCAAGACGCCGCAAATGGCTGCAGCACCAAACTGCCCCACCCCGTACAAACGAGGCACCATCACACCCAAACTGGTGAGGTGCCCAAATCGTTCTGCCGCAATGGCACCAGCCATCGCCATCAGCAGGCCTAGATGCTGAACCACCACGGGGGCGTTATCAATACCTTTGCCCATCAGGGGGCGAGACAAAATCTCAATCAGAGGTATCAGGGCCATTAAGGCCAGCGCCAAGGCAGCCAGCCATGCATCGGCCTGCATCAGGCCGCGCAACCAACGCCCCATCATTTGCCTTTACCTGCGCGATAAGCCTTCAAATGACGGAACACTTCGTCAAAAGTATCGGCAGGCACCAAGGTGCCCCGAATG
>CANCGU010000306.1 GCA_947377705.1 Comamonadaceae bacterium | reverse complement strand
ACGCCCATCGTCCAGCTGCTGGACGTCACCTTATTTTTTGCCTACTTGTTTTGCGCTTTGTTGATGGTGGGCTTTGTGGTCGCCGTCAGTTTGAGCAAACGCGTGGGCTGGAACGACGCCTCGTTTGGCGCCTTGGTCGGCGCTTTTCCGAATACGGGGTTTATGGGCGTGCCGTTGTTGGTGGCCTTGCTAGGCGCGTCTGCCGCTGGCCCGGCCATTGTCACCATTGTGGTGGACTTGGTGATCACCACCTCCCTGTGTATTGCGCTGTCGCGCTTAGACGGCGCAGACGAACATGGCGCGAGCCGTGCCGCCAAAAACGCGCTCAAAGGGGTGTTGACCAACCCCATGCCCTGGGCTATCAGCTTGGGCGCTTTGGCGTCTGCGATGAACTATGAACTGATCGGCCCTTTCGCCAAGACCGTCGGCTTGTTGGCCGATGCGGCGTCGCCGGTGGCCTTGTTCACCATTGGTGCGGTGCTGGCGCGCTCGCAAATTCGGGTGAAAGAAACCGGACATCCGCCCATTTTGTGGCGTGATTTTTTGCCCGTGGCCGTTTTTAAATTGGTGTTGCACCCGGTGCTGGTGTTGCTGGTGCTGGCGGCAGTGGTGCAAATGGGTTTTTCGATTGACCGCTTCACCATGGTCGTGGTTGTGCTGGTCGCCGCCTTGCCCAGCGCGAGTAATGTGGCTTTGCTGTCAGAGCGCTTTGGGGCTGACACGGGGCGCATTGCCATGATTATTTTGGTCACCACAGCGGCGGCCTTTTTTACTTTTTCTGGCGCTGTGGCCTTGCTCACGGGTTAAGCGAACGGGGCATCTCGCAAGCCCGGTTTAAATCGCCAGCGGGTCTACATCCACCGCCCAACGAATCACCTGCCGATGCGCGCTGCGCATGGCGTGCAGATCGGCTTGCCACTGCGCTAAGAAATGCTGCAGTGCTTTGCGCGAGGTGCATTCAATCAACATTTGCGCGCGTTCGATGTTGGCCACCCGCTGAATCGTCATGGGCACCGCTGGATACAAATCGACCAGCAGTTCATCGGCCAGTGCCGCGCCTGCATCGCGGGCGGCATTCAAAAAGCCTTGTGCGGCTTCTTGGCTGCGCGCCTCGGCCCGCACCAGGGCTTGGAAGCTAAAGGGCGGCAGGGTGGCTTGCTCGCGCTCTTTGAGCTGTTGCTCGGCGAAGGCCGGGTAGTCGTGTTGCTTGAGGGCTTCAAACAGTGGGTGCATGGGGTGAAAACTTTGCACCCACATCTCGCAGGGACTGACCAGGCTCATGCTGGCATCGCGACCGGCACGGCCCGCGGCTTGCATGAGCAAACTAAACAAGCGCTCGGGCGCACGGAAGTCGCTGGAGAACAAAGCGCCATCGGGGTTGAGTGCGGCCACCAAGGTCACGCGCCTGAAGTCGTGGCCTTTGGCAATCATTTGCGTGCCCACCAGCACGTCTACCGCACCTGCGTGAACCTCGGCCAGCTGGCGCTCTAGTTCGCCTTTGAGGCGCGTGCTGTCGGCGTCAATGCGGGCGATGCGAATGGGTTCACCGTCAGGTCGGCGCACATCGGCCAGTAACTCGGCCAAGTGTTCTTCGAGTTGCTCGGTGCCGCGTCCCAAGGGGCTGATGTCTAAGTTGCCGCAACTCGGGCAGGCCCGTGGCACGGGTTGTGTGAAGCCACAGTGGTGGCAGCGCAGCGTGCGGTCGAGCTTGTGGAACACGCGGTAAGCGCTGCAATGCGGGCATTCGCTTTTCCAGCCGCAGTCGTTGCAGTGGAGCACGGGCGCGTAGCCACGGCGGTTGAGCAGCACCAAAATTTGTTCGCCACGCGTCACGCGCTCGCGCATGGCGTCGAGCAGGTGGTTGGAGAACACGGTTTTGTAGGGCTGGCGGTTCATGTCCACGCGGCGCACCAAGGGCAAAGCGCCTTGGCCGACACGCGAAGGCATGGCCAGGCGCATGTAGCGACCCGCAGGTTCAGCGGCCGTGGCGGGGCGGCTGTGGTGCCAGCTCTCCAGCGAGGGGGTGGCTGAACCCAGAATGACTTTGGCGTTTTCAAGCTGGCCGCGATAGACCGCCAGGTCGCGCGCTGAGTAGCGCGCACCTTCTTGCTGTTTGTAGCTGGGGTCGTGTTCTTCATCGACCACGATGAGCTGCAAATGCGGCATCGACGCAAACACGGCCATGCGTGTGCCCAGCACAATGCGCGCTTCGCCGCAGTGGGCGGCCAGCCAGTTTTTCAGGCGCTGCGCAGGCGTGAGGCTGCTGTGCATGGCCACCAAACAATCGGCGCCCCACTGCGGTGCGAAGCGGGCGCGAAACCGTTCTTCCAGCTGCGGCGTGAGATTGATTTCGGGCACCATCACCAAAATTTGCGCTTGCGGGTTGTGTTCCAACACGGCTTGTGCGGCGCGCAAATACACCTCGGTCTTGCCGCTGCCGGTGTTGCCAAACAACAAGAAGGGGCCTTTGTGTGCGGCCAGGTCTGCCAACACTTGGGCTTGCTCGTCGGTGGGGGTGGGGATGGTTTGTGTTGCACCCTCATAAGCCGCGATGGCTTTGGGCTTTCGTTTCAAGCGCCGTGCCCATTGTTCGGTGCTGAGGTCGCGCAGTTGGCTGGGCAAGGCGGCCAAGGCTACTTCGCCGGCGCTGCGTTGGTAATAGCTGGCGGCAAATTGCACCAGTTGGCGCCAACTGGCGTTCAGGGGCGGGAGGCCTTCCAGCACGCTGGCAATGGCGCGCAGCTGCATAGGCTCGGGCGTTTCGTCGCTGGCAGGGGCGTTGTCCCACACCACGCCCAGCAACTCTCGGCTGCCCAAAGGCACCCTTACCAAGGTGCCGGGTGGGTGCACCGTGTCGCAGGCATACGTGAGTGCGCCACCCAACCCGCTGTGGGCTGGGGTGTGAACCATCACTGAAATTTGGTGCGACATGTCAAGCGGTCAGTTGAGGTGTTTTGCTCAGGTAATTTTGCAGAAAACGCTTTAAGTCGTTGATTCCAATGGGATTCAGAGCTAACCCAGTATTTCTGTGGATAACTTTGTTGATATCTACACTTGAGTGCTCCCGAAGGCGCATGAATCAAGGCTTTCAACAAATTGCCTGAAAAAAATGCAGG
>CANCGU010000305.1 GCA_947377705.1 Comamonadaceae bacterium | reverse complement strand
GGGCAAGTGCGCCGCACTGGCCGACATGCCCGCCCACGGCTTTGCGCGCATGTTGTGCGTGGAAGCCGCGCAGGTGTTTGACCCCATATCGATTCCCGCTGGTGGCCAATGGGTTGGCTGGCAGCGTTTGACCGTTTCTTGAAGAACTCTTTGGACCTCTATGCTTGCTAAGCGCATCATTCCTTGCCTCGACGTGACCGGTGGTCGCGTCGTCAAAGGCGTCAACTTCGTCGAGCTGCGCGATGCAGGCGACCCTGTGGAAATCGCGGCACGCTACAACGACCAAGGCGCTGACGAGCTCACCTTCTTGGACATCACCGCCACCAGCGACGCACGCGATGTTATTCTTCACATCATCGAAGCCGTGGCTAGCCAAGTGTTCATCCCCCTCACCGTGGGCGGTGGTGTGCGCACCGTCGACGACGTGCGCCGCATGCTCAACGCTGGCGCTGACAAAGTGAGCTTTAACTCTGCAGCCATTGCCAACCCGCAAGTCATTCGCGACGCCTCGGCCAAATACGGCGCGCAGTGCATCGTGGTGGCCATCGACGCCAAACGCCGCACCGCAGAAGACGAACAGCGTGCAGGCGCAAACGGCTTGCCCGTCGGCCCCGGCTGGGATGTGTTCAGTCACGGTGGCCGCAAAAACGTTGGCCTTGATGCCGTGGCATGGGCCAAGCAAATGGCCGACTACGGCGCAGGCGAAATCTTGCTCACCAGCATGGACCGCGACGGCACAAAGAGTGGCTTTGACTTGCAGCTCACCCGCGCTGTGTCCGACATCGTGCCCGTGCCCGTGATCGCCTCAGGCGGTGTGGGCAACCTCGACCACTTGGCCGACGGCGTGCAACAAGGCGGCGCTGACGCCGTGCTGGCTGCGAGCATCTTTCATTACGGCGAGTACACCGTGCAGCAGGCCAAAGAGCGGATGCGGGAGCGGGGGATTCCTGTTCGTTTGTAAACCAACGAGATACACATGAGTAATAACTGGCTAGATGCCATTAAATGGGACGATAAGGGGCTAGTGCCCGTGATCGCCCAAGAAAAAGACAGCGGCGACGTGCTGATGTTTGCGTGGATGAACCGCGAGGCGCTGCAAAAAACGGCTGAGTTGAAGCGTGCGGTGTATTTCAGCCGCTCACGCAACAAGTTGTGGTTCAAGGGCGAGGAGTCGGGCCATGTGCAAACGGTGCACGACATTCGCATCGACTGCGACAACGATGTGGTGTTGCTCAAAGTGACGCAAGAAGGGCATGAGCCCGGCATTGCCTGCCATACTGGCCGTCATAGTTGCTTCTACCAGCGCCTTGAAGGTGAAGCGTGGCACGCTTGCGAGTCTGTGCTGAAAGACCCCGAATCTATTTACAAGTGAACACCATGAGTTCCAACGATACCCTGCAACGTCTGGCCGACGTGATTGAAAGCCGCAAGCCCGCCAATGGCGGCGACCCCGAGAAGAGCTATGTCTCGCGCTTGTTGCACAAAGGCCCGGATGCTTTTTTGAAGAAGATTGGCGAGGAAGCCACCGAGACCGTGATGGCCGCCAAAGATGTGGACCATGGTGGCGACGCTTCTAAGCTGGTGTATGAAGTGGCCGATTTATGGTTTCACAGCATGATTGCTTTGGCGCACTATGGCTTGAAGCCCTCGGACGTGATTGACGAGTTGGCGCGCCGTGAAGGCTTGAGTGGCTTGGAAGAAAAAGCGTTGCGCAAAGCGCAAGCGCGTGAAGCCGCAGGCGAGTGAGGACAGCATGACAGACGCTAACTGCATTTTTTGCAAAATCATCGCGGGGCACATCCCATCACGCAAAGTTTATGAAGATGACGAGATCTTCGCGTTTCACGACATCAACCCATGGGCGCCCGTGCATTTTTTGATCATCCCAAAGCTGCATATCCCTTCGGTGGCGCATGCCACCACGGAGCATGAAGGCTTGTTGGGGCGCATGATGTTGCTAGCGCCTAAGCTGGCTTTTCAAGAGGGTGCAAGACCATACCCAGAAGGGGGTTTCCGCATCGTGACCAATACTGGCGCTGAAGGTGGGCAAGAAGTTCACCACATGCACTGGCATGTCATGGGCGGTCCACGCCCTTGGCTGCGCGGCTGATTAGAATTGGCTTAATTAATTAGGAGTTCCACATGGGTTCATTTTCTATTTGGCATTGGCTGATCGTGTTGTTGATCGTCATCATGGTGTTTGGTACCAAGAAGCTGCGCAATCTTGGCGGCGATTTGGGTGGCGCTGTGAAGGGCTTCAAAGATGGCATGAAAGACGGCAGTGCGCCTGCTGAAGACAAGCCAGCAGCGCCTGCCGCCGCTGTGTCTGCTGACAAAAACACCATTGACGTCGAAGTCAAGAACAAGTCTTAATTGCTGTTGATCGCTTGCCTTGTTTGATCTTGACTTTTCCAAAATTGCGGTAGTGAGTGCGGTGGCCTTGGTGGTCATCGGTCCAGAGCGGCTTCCAGGCGTGGCCCGCACGCTTGGAACGCTGATTGGCAAAGCCAAGCGTTATGTCGCTGATGTAAAGGCTGAGGTCAACCGCACGATGGAGCTCGACGAGCTCAAGAAGATGAAAGAGACGATGGAGTCCGCTGCTCGCGATGTGGAGCAGTCCGTGCATACCGCGGCCAGCGACTTCGAGAAAGACTGGTCTGAGACCACGGCCGGTTTGTCGTCTGACCCTTACGAACCGCTGGCCCCGCCGCCGCCGGCTTATGAAAACCCAGGCAAAAAATGGCGTCTCAAGCGTGGCTCAACGCCGCATTGGTACAAAGCACGCCAAGGTGTGCGCACCAAGGCGCAATCGAGTGCCGCTCGTGTGGCGCGTTTTCGCCCTGTGAAGCGTTCTGAACATGTCTGATACTCCCTCTACTGACGAATTAGCTGGCACCGAGCAGCCGTTTGTGCAGCACTTGATTGAGCTGCGTGACCGTTTGGTCAAAGCCACCATCGCCGTGTTGGTGGCTGGTGCTGCGTTGGCTATTTACCCCGGTCCCGCAGAGCTGTATGACTTGTTGGCGGCACCTTTGGTGGCGCAGTTGCCAACGGGTGCCACGTTGATTGCCACGTCGGTCATTTCACCGTTCTTGGTGCCGTTGAAAATTTTGCTGATGGCTGCGTTCTTGTT
>CANCGU010000304.1 GCA_947377705.1 Comamonadaceae bacterium | reverse complement strand
TAGCCGGGTGACCGAGCTCGTTGCAGATCAGTACGCAAAAACAAATTACAGCATCAAAGAAGATGCCAAGCGGTTTTGGAATTTTTTAGCCAAAGTGCAAGAAATTCGCAAAGGCGTGCGAGAGGCACGTCACCAAGCCGCTGAGTAAGCAAGCCACCCGTGCGCATGGGCTATGCTTGAGGCTTGTGAGACTCTCGCAGCAACGGCTGCAACACTGTGATACCCCCGAATTCCCGCGAATTAGAAAAACAAGATAAGCGCAGCTACTGGCAACGCTTGCTTGAGTTCATTCACCCCGGTCCCGATTCCCGCGAAGAGCTTTTAGATGCGCTCTCCGACGCGGAAGACAATCAAGTCATTGGCGCTGAAAGTCGCCTGATGCTTGAAGGCGTTCTGCGAATGGCAGACCTCACTGCAGGCGAAGTCATGGTGGCCGCGCCACGCATGGACCTGATCAATTTAGATGCGAACATCGAAGAGAGTCTGCACCAAGTCATCGACACGGGGCATTCTCGATTCCCTGTGTACGAAGGCGAGAGAGACAACCTCGTTGGCATCTTGTTGGCCAAAGATTTACTCAAACTCCAACGTGCGCCGTCACTCAACATCCGTACCCTGCTGCGTCCGCCGGTCTTTGTGCCGGAGAGCAAGGGGCTGAATGACTTGTTGCGCGAGTTCCGAAACACGCGTAACCACATGGCGTTGGTGGTCGATGAGTTTGGTCGAATTGCGGGGCTCATCACGATTGAAGATGTGCTTGAACAAATTGTGGGTGACATCGAAGATGAGTTCGACAGCCAAGAAGACGTGGGTGATATTTTCGCCCTGGCCGATGACACCTACCGAGTCAGTGGCGATGCCTCGTTAGAACGCGTGGCTGAAGCTTTTGGGACGCATCTAGAAGTGACAGCGGCCGAAGAAAGCGAAGACACAAATTTCGATACCATCGGTGGCTTCATCGCCCACGCCATGGGCCATGTTCCTCGCCGTGGCGAACACTTTGAAATCAACAAATTACGTTTTGAAGTGCTGCACACCCGTGGCGGTGCTGTGAAGTGGTTCAAGGTTTATCCAGCGCCTGCAGAAAAAGTGTCGCCGTAACGTATGCTCGATAACGTGTGGCAAGCCAAACGATGGCCTTTGACGACGGGGGTATCGGCGCTATTGGTGGTGGTTGGATTAGCGCAGGCCCTGTCACTGGCCTGGCCGTTTGAAGGCGCGCTCAAAGGGGCTCCCCAAGGATGGCTGCAGTGTTTGAGTTTGGCGCTATTCGCGGGCGTCTTAGACCGAAGTCACTCCGCTCAGCAGGCCTTTGTAAAAGGTTGGCTTTTTTCTTTGGCTTGGCTCATCGGCTGTACGTGGTGGTTGTTTATTTCGATGAACCGCTACGGCGGTCTTTCTTCTCCCCTGGCGGCGTTGGCCGTGGTGTCATTGGCCGCAGGCTTGGCCTTGTTTTATGGGGCTGCATCTGCGGTGTTCTATGCCGTGTGCAAAAAAGGGGTCGATGTCTTTCCTCGCGCCTGTGTCTTTGCGGCCGTCTGGGTGTTGGCCGAAATGGTGCGCGGCACGCTGTGGACCGGCTTTCCGTGGGGTGCGGTGGGCTACGCGCACGTCGATAGTGTGTTGCAACATTGGGCGCCCTGGATCGGTGTTTATGGCTTGTGTGCTTTGTGTGCATTCATCGCGATGGCCATCGCAGCGGAGCGCCGAGGACATGGCGCTGTCACAAGAACAACGATCATCGCTGC
Source organism: Comamonadaceae bacterium (assembly GCA_947377705.1). Next base: position 1,405 of record CANCGU010000304.1, on the reverse strand, counting down.
TGCGTTGCTAGTGGCGCTCCTTGGCTTCACTTGGGTGACCTCACCCAGCCGAACCGCGAGCGATGACCATGCCTCTGGCAAACCCCTGCGTGTGAGCTTGCTACAGGGCAATATCTCGCAAGACTTGAAGTTTGGTGGCGGCGTGAGTCGTGCGCTGCACGACTACCGTGAAGCGCTGCTCTCAAGCGACAGTGACTTAGTCGTCACGCCAGAAACAGCGATCCCGCTGATCCCAGAGCAAATGCCGGAACGCTATTGGGCGCCGCTGCAATCACATTTTTCAAAAGGTACGCAAGCCGCCTTGATTGGATTGCCACTGGTCAAACGAAACGAAGACGGGCATTTGCAATACAGCAACTCCGCCTTAGGCTTGATGCCGCAAGTCACGCCCGCATCCAGCGCGACCTACCAATACGACAAACACCACTTGGTGCCCTTTGGTGAGTTTGTGCCGCCGCTATTTCAGTGGTTTGTGCGGCTGATGAATATCCCTTTGGGCGACTTCACGCGTGGTGATGTCGCGCAGCCCAGCTTGTACTGGCGAGGTGAACGAATTGCCCCCAACATTTGCTATGAAGACTTGTTTGGCGAAGAGTTGGCACGCAGCTTTGCCGATCCTGAGACTGCCCCCACCCTGTTGGTTAACCTCAGCAACATTGCTTGGTTTGGCGATACCGTGGCCATTGATCAGCACTTGCAAATTTCGCGCATGCGTGCGCTAGAGCTAGGCCGACCCATGCTGCGGGCCACCAACACGGGCGCGACGGCCATCATCAACGCACAAGGCCAAGTCACGCACCGCCTCCCCAGTGCTGTGCAGGGGGTTCTGACCGCCGAAGTTTACGGGGTGCATGGCCCCGTCACCCCATACGCGCACTGGGTATCCGTTTGGGGGCTTTGGCCCTTGACGGGGCTCGCTTTGCTCACCTTATTGGCGGTGGCGAGCATGGCCCACGCATCTCGGCACGGACAGAGGCGGTTCGGCCCGTAAAATCAGAGGTTTGCGGGCGTCTTGACCCGAAACTTAATTTGCCAGTGTCAAGCTGGCCTCGTTGCATGCTGACTTTTCAACAAATCATTCTCAAACTCCAGTCCTACTGGGCCGAGCAAGGCTGTGCCTTGTTGCAACCCATCGACATGGAGGTCGGTGCCGGCACCTCACACACCGCCACATTTTTGCGCGCCTTAGGCCCAGAGCCTTGGAAGGCCGCCTACGTGCAACCCAGCCGCCGCCCCAAAGACGGCCGCTACGGCGAGAACCCCAACCGCTTGCAGCACTACTACCAATACCACGTGGTGTTGAAGCCAGCGCCCAGCAACATCTTGGAGCTGTATTTGGGCTCGCTCGAAGCCCTCGGTTTTGACCTCAAGAAAAACGACATCCGCTTCGTCGAAGACGATTGGG
>CANCGU010000303.1 GCA_947377705.1 Comamonadaceae bacterium | reverse complement strand
CGGTTGAGCACTTGCATGAAGCCTGCGTTGACACGTTTGGGAAAAGCGGCATGGTTCTCAATGAGGGGGCCTTGCGCCAGCACGGGGGCGGTGTCGACATCGGCCACCACTTGCACCGCATGTGGGTTGCCCATGGACACCACGCCCACTTTCACGGCATCGCCGTTGCCAAGGGCGAGTTGCCACACCCGGGCGTTTGACGCACTGACAGCTTGCCCCGCCAAATCGAGGGGAAGGGCTTGGGCGACACTGAACGGGACTTGGGGCAAGTCAAACACGGGGGCGCCCATGTCGACCGTCACTTGACCATCCGGCATTTCTTGCAAGGTGATGACGCCGCCATGCACTTTGACACGCACGGTGGTTTTATCGGTCAGGCCTTGCTCGCGTACAAAGCGTACAAAGCAGCGCGAGCCGTTGCCGCACTGCTCCACCTCGCCGCCATCGGCGTTGTGGATGACGTATTCAAAGTCCACGTCAGGCTGCGGCGCGGGGCGCACGGTCAAAATTTGGTCTGCGCCTACGCCAAAGTGGCGGTCGGCCAGAAAACGGTAGTGGGCGGGCGTGAGGTTCAAGCGCTGGGTGGTCTCGTCCAAGACCACGAAGTCGTTGCCTGCACCCTGCATTTTGGTGAAGCGAATTCGCATACGTCGATTATCGGGTACGCCGGTGTCACTGAGTGGTCAGCCCTTTGGTGCGCTTACGCTTATGCTTATTGCCTACTTTCAACCAACTCAACACCCACATGCGCATTCCTGCCTGGACCCCCGAACAAAAACACCAGCCCCAAGACTTGGTCGATGCCATCCTCGCCCGTCGCGGCGGTGAACTGATAAACCTTGACCGCGCTTTGCTGTGGAGCGAGCCTGTGGCTCGCGGCTGGAATGTGTATTTGAAAAAAGTGCGCACCGGTTTGTCTACCAGCCGTAAGCTGTGCGAGCTGGGCATTTGCACTGTGGCTTTACTAACGGGTGCTAAGTACGAGTACCACCACCATGCGCCCGACTTCCTCACCGCAGGTGGCACACAAGACCAGTTAGACGCCTTGAACCGCGTGGTGCAAGGTGATGCTTGCCAGCCTATCACCGATGCAGCGTTGAGCGACATCGAACGTTTGGTCGTCCAATACGCCGCACAGATGACGCGCAACGTCAAAGTAGACGACGCGTTATTTGCCGCCATGCAAGCGCGCTTCACCACCACCGAGCTGGTAGAGCTGACCGCCGCCATTGCCACCTACAACATGGTGGCGCGGTTTTTGGTGGCGCTGCAAATCACCCCGGATGGCGAGACGCCTCGCTAAGCGCGATAGAGAATCAATCGGCCTTGATGCCGTTGTCTTTCACGACTTTGGCCCAAATGTTCATTTGCTTATCAATGAAAGCCCCTGCTTGAGCCGTGGTGCCACCCATGATGTCGATGCCTTGCGCGTCCAACTTCTTGGCCACGTCTGGGTTCTTCAACACTTTGTTGAGTTCTTCATTCATGCGTTTGACGATTTCGGGCGGTGTTTTGGCAGGGGCCAACACGGCCCACCAGGCGGGGGCTTCGAAGCCGGGATACCCATTTTCAGCAATCGTGGGCACATTGGGTAAATCAGCAGCACGTTTGCTGGTGGTAACGGCCAAAGGTCGCATACGTCCACTGTCGATGTGCGGTTTGGTCACAAACACCGAAGCAATAGACAAAGGCACATGGCCTGAAATGGCGTCGCTCATCAATGGACCACCGCCTTTGTAAGGCACATGCGTCCATTCCACATTGGCGTCTTTACCCAGCAAAGCCATGGCCAAGTGACCCAAACTGCCATTACCGATGGTGCCAAAGCTGACGTTCTTCTTGGCCTTGGCCGCATCCACCACATCTTTGAAGGTTTTGTACTCCGAGCTCACATGCGTGGCGAGCACCATGGGTGATGTGCCCACCAAGACCAAGGGCGTCAAATCTTTCTTGGTGTCGTAAGGCAAATTAGGGTTGAGGCTGGGGTTCACACCGTGCGTGTCAAACACCACAGCAAAGGTATACCCATCAGCAGGGGCTTGCGCAACAGCCGCCGTGCCAATCGCGCCTGATGCACCGCCCCGGTTTTCCACAATCACGCTTTGCCCCAGTTGCTGCGCTAAGGGCTGCCCAATGATGCGCGCCACTTGGTCGACCGAACCCCCTGGCGGGAAAACAGCCACGAGTTTGATGGGTTGTTTGCTTGGCCAAGCTTGCGCTGTGGCGAGTTGAGGCACGCTGAGCGCGGCCAAAGTGAGCGCGAAACCCAGTGCGGTTTTGAAAGTACGCCGTTGCATATCGAAGTCTCCTAAGCAGTTTGTTAAATCAAATTGTTGAGGCAAGTCCAAGCGAAATGCATGCGGCTTTTACGCAAGGGTAAACACTCAGAAACCACAGCTTATGGCGGTTCTTCATAATAGGGAAATGACTCGTCAAACCCAACGCCTGCATCCACACAAAGAACCAACACGCGTTCTACCCGCTGCCACCGTTTTGCTGTTGCGCGACGGCCCGCAAGGGCTAGAAGTGCTGATGACACGCCGTTCCATGCATGCCAGCTTTGCCCCAGGCGCGTATGTGTTTCCGGGCGGCGGCATAGACGATGCCGACGCACTCGCCCACCCGCACGCCAAACGCCGAAGCACGCAAAGTGATTTGCATTTGACACAAGCCATCGCGGCCATCCGCGAAAGCTTTGAAGAGTTGGGGCTTTTGCTGGCCCGTCACACCCATGGGCAAATGGCCAACGCCGCTGACATCGCCGCACTCGACCGCCATGCCGCACCCGGTGACTTTGCTGCGCAATGCGCCGCACGCGGCTTGACGCTAGCGGCCGACGAGGTATTTGTGTTGGCACATTGGATCACCGACCGCGATCTACCTCGACGCTTTGATGTGCCTTTCCTCGTCGCCCGTATGCCTGATGCACAAACCCCAGTCGCCGACGAAAAAGAGCAGTTCGAGCCCGTGTGGGTGCGTCCAGCAGATGCGTTGGCACGCCACGCGCAGGGCAACTTCTTCATCATCTACCCCACCATCAAAACACTGGAGCGCCTGCAAAGCTACACCACAGTGGCGCGGGTATTGGCTGACTGCGCGAGCGAACAGCCATGGTTCACCAGCTGCCCGCGCGCGGGCTGGCTAGGCGGCAAAGAAGCACGTTA
>CANCGU010000302.1 GCA_947377705.1 Comamonadaceae bacterium | reverse complement strand
CGACAAAGTCGTCAGATTCAAACTGGGCTTGTCCGTTCCAGCCGATCATGCCGGCGACATAAATTTGTCGACCTCTGGCTTCAATCCCGTTGGCATAGCCTTTGGGTTCAAGCCATCCTTCAGGTTGTAAAACTTTCCACATGGGATTTCCTCCGTTTATGCCTGAGTCGCCAGTTGACGCAGACGAAAGCGTTGTAGCTTGCCAGTTTCTGTGCGCGGTAGCGCGGGGATGAATTGAATTCGTCTGGGGTATTTGAAGGGGGCAATGCTTTGTTTGACAAAATTTTGCAAGGTTTCGACCATTTCAGCGTCTGCCGTGTATTCAGGTTTGAGCGCGACATAGGCCATCACAATTTGCCCACGCTCGTCGTCAGGGACTCCCACGACGCCGCATTCGGCCACCGCAGGGTGCTGTAGCAATGCGCTTTCCACTTCAGGGCCTGCAATGTTATATCCGGCGGAGATGATCATGTCGTCATTGCGTGCCACGTAATAAAAGTAGCCGTCTTCATCCATCGAAAACGTGTCGCCTGGTAAATTCCAGCCATCTTTGACGTAGTTGGTTTGTCGGACATCATCCAAATACCGACACCCTGTGGGGCCACGCACGGCCAAGCGCCCCGGTGTGCCGGGGGGCACCGGTTGCATGTCGTCATCCACGATGCGCGCGGTGTAGCCTGGCACCACTTGGCCAATGCTGCCCGCACGCACCTGGTTACCCGCACTGGAGATGTAGATGTGGATCATCCCTGTGCCACCAATTCCATCGGTGATTTCAATGCCTGTTTTTTCTTTCCACAGTTGTCGCGTTGCATCGGGCAAGGCCTCGCCGGCCGACACAGGGTGGCGCAGGCTGCTCAAGTCAACGCTGTGGGCGAGTGTGGCCATTTGGCGATAAAACGTAGGCGCTGTGTAGCATTGCGTGACCCGGTATCTGGCGATTGTTTTGAGCAAGGTCTCCGGCGTGTGTTTTTCTAACAAAACTGTCGAAGCACCATAGCGCAATGGGAACGCCAGCAAGCCACCCAGCCCAAACGTGAAGGCTATAGGTGGCGTGCCGCACACCACATCGTCTGGCGCCATATGAAGAATATGACGAGGGAACAGGTCACACATGGCCATCACATCGCGGTGAAAGTGAACCGTACCCTTGGGGCTGCCCGTCGTGCCGCTGGTGAAGGCAATCAAACATGCATCGTCACGCGAGGTGGGGTGGGCCTTAAAAGAGGTGGTGTGGGCGCGCATCAATGCTTCTAAGCCAGTGCCATCGTCGCCACCGAAGTGCAGGACTTGTTTGAGTGTTGGCGCATGGTGAGGATGCGCTGGATCGCCGCAATAGTTCAACTCTTCGGCCAAGTGATCAACGCACAATGCCGCGGTGATGTTGGCTTTGTCGATCACTTGGTGCAACTCTGCTGCGCGTAACAAAGGCATGGTGGGCACCATGACCAAGCCTGCTTTTAATCCGGCCAGAAAACAAGCCGCCATCATGGGTGTGTTGCCACCGCGTAGGAGCAACCGGTTGCCGGCAACCAAACCCATGTCTTGTGTTAAGACATGTGCAATGCGATCAACGTGTTGTTGCAGTTCGGCGTAACACCAAGTGAAGGCTGCTGTACCTTTATGTCCATGCAGCGCGGGTCTTGCGCCATGACCCTGTGCAACGTGCACATCGACCAGCTCGGAGGTGACATTCAGATGTTCGGGATAGACGAGCTCAGCTCGATCAAAAATGAACGCAGGCCACTGCGCAGAAGGTGGCAGTTGGGCGCGGACAAATGTGTCGACATGAGAGGAGGGGAGTAGTGCGTGTGATGCCATGTGAACCTCAATTCGCTTTGAGCAGTTCGCGTCCGATGATGAGTTGCTGCACTTCGGTGGCACCCTCGTAGATGCGAAGCGCGCGAATTTCGCGGTAAAGCGATTCGACGATGCAGCCTTTTTTGACGCCCATGCCGCCATGCAGTTGCACTGCCATATCAATGATTCGCTGTGCGTTTTCAGTGGCGGTTAACTTGGCCATCGCCGCTTCTTGTGTGATGCGTTGGCCTTGATCTCGCATCCACGCAGCACGGTAGGTCAGCAAACGTGCCGCATCCAGCTGGGTCGCCATGTCGGCCAACTTGGTTTGTGTGATTTGAAAATCAGCCAAAGCTTGGCCAAACATTTGACGTTGTTTCACCCAAGCTAACGATTCGTGCACAGCACGCCCAGCAAAGCCCAAAGCGGCGGCTGCCACCGAGGTACGAAACACGTCCAGCGTGGCCATGGCTACCTTAAAGCCGCCACCGCTCTCACCTATGCGCTGGAGCGCAGGAATGCGCGCATTCACGAAACGCAAACGCGCCAAGGGGTGAGGTGCAACCACATCAATGCGTTCGGCGATTTCTAAGCCTGTGCAGGTGGCGTCCACAATGAAAGCGCTGATGCCTTTGGCACCTGGCGCGTCATCGGTGCGTGCAAATACGACATAAAAATCAGCAATGCCACCGTTTGAAATCCAGGTTTTTTCGCCATTCAACACGTAGCTATCGCCCTCGCGCGTGGCGCTACAGCGCATGGCGGCCACATCGGATCCTGCTTCTGGTTCGCTCAGTGCAAAGGCTGCAATGGCATTGCCTTGTGCTACGCGGGGCAGATAGTGTTGCTTTTGTGATTCAGAGCCAAACAAGCTGATGGCTCCTGAACCCAAGCCTTGCATGGCAAATGCAAAGTCCGCTAACCCATGGTGCCAAGCAAGTTCTTCGCGTAACAAACAAATGCTGCGTGTATCCACGCTATCGTTGAGGCCGCCGTAGGCTTTGCCTGCAATGGCATGGCGCAGCCAACCTGCTTGCCCCAGTTGGTGTACCAAGGCCTGGCATTGCGCGTCCACATTCGATTCGTCGGTGTGGTTTGGATGAATGTGTGCCGTGGCCCATACGCTCAATTCCTGCTTGAGTTGGCGATGGGGCGCGTCAAAAAATGGCCAGTCCATCTGGCGATGGGCGTTCACCTCAATCTCCTTCAAAGATCGGTGTTTGTTTGGCGACAAAGGCGTGATAAGCCCGATGAAAATCGTTCGTCATCATGCAAATAGCCTGAGCTTGTGCTTCGGCCTCGATGGCTTCGTCCACGCCCATGTTCCATTCTTGTTGCAGCATTTTTTTCGTCATGCCGTTGGC
>CANCGU010000301.1 GCA_947377705.1 Comamonadaceae bacterium | reverse complement strand
ACCACCAAAAAGAAGGGCAAGTACTCATGCAGTGCGCCCACCAGCAGGTAGCCCATCACACCACCAATCGCAGTCACACCACCAGCCAGACTGAGCTTGAACAAAGCAGCGCGTGGGTTGTTCAGCGTTTGGCGCAACACCACCAAGTCGCCCACATGGTGTGGTACTTCATGAGCCATCACGGCCAAAGCGGCGGCCACGCCCAACCGTGGATCAGCCACAAAAGCAGCCGCAATCAAAATGCCATCACCAAAGGCGTGCACGCTATCGCCCAGCAGCACCGCCCAGCCCCCGCTGTGATGGTGGTGTCCATGGTGATCTTCATGGGCATGAGGGGCATGTGAACCGTGATCGTGTGAGTGCGCGTGAGGGGCATGTGCCGGCTCATTGCCATGCTCATGTCCGTGATGCCACAACTCAGCCTTGTCGAGCAAAAAGAAAAATACCAAACCCACCAACAAGGCAGCAAACAAAGCCTGCGCTGAAACACCCGCCTCGACCGAGAGCTCAAAGGCCTCAGGCAACAAGCGCGTGAAAGCCGTGGCCAGCAAAGCACCCGCGGCGAGACTGAGCAAATGCTGGGTAAAACGCGAAAGGAGCGCATAGGCCAACAAGGCCGCCAGCCACACACTGCCTATGCCAGCGACCAAGGTACCGACAAGAATTGAAATCAGGGTCATAGCTAGATTATCCCGCTAGCTTAGCTACCCAGGAAAACAATCCGGCCAATATTTAGCACGATCATGCTAATATCTAGCCATGTCTATCGCCTCATCCCTGTTCAGCGACAGCCAAACGCGGCTGCTGCCTTGGCTGTTTGGCCAGCCCGAGCGCAGCTACCACCTGAGTGAGTTGCGTCGCCTCACGGCGCTTGGCAGTGCGTCGCTACAGCGCGAACTCAACCGCTTGGTCGATTCGCACTTGTTACAGTCCACACGCGTAGGCAACCTGCGTTGTTTTCAGGCCAACCCGCAAAGCCCTGTTTACAACGAGCTTGTTGCCCTCACCCGCAAAACCATGGGAGCGGCCCCCTTGCTGCTGCAAGCCTTGCAGCCCGCCGCCTCGCGCATTGACACCGCTTTTATTTATGGCTCGGTCGCCAAAGGCACCGACAACGCCAACAGCGATGTGGATGTGCTGTTGGTGGGCAATGATTTGTCATTCAACGAAATTCTGAAACTACTACTTCCGCTCGAAGCATCACTGGGTCGCAAAATCAGTCCGACCTGCTACACGCCTAGCGAATACGCCAAGCGCGTAGCAGAGTCCGATTCATTTGTGAACCGAATCTTGGCGCAGCCCACGCTGCCTTTGATTGGAGATGTGCATGCCCCCCAACGCTCTGGAGAACTTGGCTCGGATAGGCCAACTCAAAGTTGAACCATGCAACGATGCCGAAGTGCAGCGCATGCTTGACATGGCACGCACCCGATTGGCAGATGCACAAATTAGCAGCCTGTCAGCCGAAGGCCGGTTTACCAGTGCCTACAACGCAGCACACGCCGCAGCCCTAGCCGCACTGCGCTGGCATGGCTACCGAAGCGAAAACCGCTACACCGTGTTTCAGTGCCTCACCCACACACTGAACTGGCCCGCACACCAATGGCGCGCTTTGGACATGGCTCACCAAAAACGCAACTTGGCTGAATACGAAGGCTATTTGGAAATTGAGGAGTCGCACATTGAGCAGCTGTGGGCGCTGGTGACGGAGCTCATTGATGATGTATTTGCGATGACAACAGTATCTTAATGAGTAGGCTGAAATTGCGGACTTGCATTAATTAAAGATCAGCGTGAGCGGCACGTAGAGCTCACTTTTGAGCTGCGACAATGCGCTGGAGAATAACGAAGGAATAAAAATGGACGACGCGAACGCACAGCAGGATCGTCAGACAGTCTACGTACTTACGAATCCGGCAATGCCCGGTATCGTAAAGATTGGCATGACGCGGGCCTCGGATGCAGGCGAACGCATCGCAAGCCTGGGTAGCAGCAGTGCGGTTCCACTTCCCTTCGATTGCGTCTATGCCTGCAATGTTCCGGACGCGAGAAAGGTCGAGCAGGCACTTCACTTTGCGTTTGCTCCTGACCGTATCAATCCTTCGCGTGAGTTTTTCAGAACCAAGCCCAGTCAGGTCGTTGCCATTCTGGAGTTGTTGCACCAAGGCAAAGTGGTGACGGCTCAGGTTGAGGCGCAGGCTGTGGCCAAAACAGATCCTGAAGCACTTGAATCCGCAGCTAAGGACAAGCGCAAGATGCGTCCAAAGATTGACTATTTAGCCATTGGCTTAAAGGTCGGCGACGTCATTACGTTCAGGGATGGCGTCACGACCGCAACGATTGCCGGGCCGCACACGGTGATTTACCAAGGCGAGGAGTCCTCATTGCAGCGCGTATCACTGAAGCTCATGCCTGAAATCGTTGGCCGGGGTGTGGCCTCAAAGTTTTATTGGTCCATCAATGGCCAATCCTTGGCGGACCTCTACGAAGAATTTCACGGCGATGAGGAGTAAGAACTGTTTCGAGCTTGTGGACCATTTAATCTCACCCATCTGATTGACCGCAATAAGCCTAGATCAGTTCTTAATCGAATCTCTCTCGATGGGTAAACAGTCAGATTGCAGTCATCTCAATGCGCCTCATCCCAATTCAACCCCACTCCCACTTCAGCCAACAACGGCACTTTGAGCTGCGCCACGTCAGCCATCAGGCGCGGCACTTCGGTGCGGACCCACTCAACCTCTGAATCGGGCACTTCAAACACCAGTTCATCATGCACTTGCATGATGACTTTGGTTTGGCGTTGTTGCTCGTCAATGGCGTGTTGCACGGCGACCATGCTCATCTTGATGAGGTCTGCCGCCGTGCCTTGCATGGGCGCGTTAATGGCGGCGCGTTCTGCGCCTGCGCGACGTGGGCCGTTGGGGCTGTTGATTTCGGGCAGGTACAAGCGGCGCCCAAACACAGTTTGCACGTAGCCTTGCGCTTTGGCTTGCTCGCGTGTGTCGTCCATGTAGCGTTTCACACCCGCGAAGCGCTCGAAATAACGGGTGATGTAATTCTTGGCTGCCGTGTTGTCGATGCCAAGCGCTTTGGCCAAGCCAAAGGCGCTCATGCCGTAGATCAGTCCAAAGTTAATCACCTTGGCGTAACGGCGTTGCTCAGTGCT
>CANCGU010000300.1 GCA_947377705.1 Comamonadaceae bacterium | reverse complement strand
GCCGGTGGCGTCATCCGGCGTGAGATTGCTGGCGTAGACCTTGCCAAAGGGTGTCTCAATGGCACGTCCTCCCGAGAACGGCACTTGGCCCGGCACGGTGTGGCACGACATGCAGTTGCCCGCACGCGCCAAGTAAGCGCCTTGGGCTACCTGCTGCGCACTGTGCGGCACGCTGGCAGACGAGCTGGCAGAAGGGCCCACATCCACACCGTCGGCATAGTTGTCAAACACCACCCAGGCGGTGGTGGCTAGGCACAGGGCCAGCACAAGGCCCAACCCACGTTGCATCATGGCTGCCCCTTTCCCAATGGGGCGCTGCCACAGCGCCAGGTGTCGCTGGTGCTTGCCAGTTTGGCACGCACGGCACCTTGTGCCGCAGCAGCGGGGGCCGCGTCGCTGGGCAGCGCTTGCCGCGCCAGGTAGTTGGCCACGGCCATCACGTCCTCAGGGCTCAAGCGTTGCACCACCTGCGCCATGCAGTCCGGCGCGTGGGCGCGGCGTTGGCCCGACTGCCAAGCACCCAGTTGCCCATTCAAATAATCGAGTGGCAAGCCCAGCAAGCCCGGCACCGCGGGGGCGACCCCGGTGAGCTTGTCGCCATGACACGCCACGCACGCCGGCAGGCCTTTGCTGGCATCGCCCTCGCGGGCCAGCACTTGACCACGCGTCAGCAGCGCAGGCGTAGCACTGCCAACCTGCAAAGCAGGCGCTGGGTAGGGCACCTTCAAAGCCGAGAAGTACTGCGCCATGTCTTGCAAATAAGCGTCAGACAAGGGGTCGATCAAGCGTGCCATCAGGTCGTAATGGCGTCGCCCTTGTTTGAAGTTTTGCAACTGGTTGTACAGATAACCCGCAGGCTTGCCCGCCAAACGCGGGTAATAGCCATCGGGCCCGGCTTTGCCCTGCTCGCCATGACAGGCGGTGCAGGCACGGGTGCGCTCGGCCATGGTGTTTTCAAAGCCATGCGCAGACAGCACCACGCACACCATCAGCCCAGCAGACAAAAAGAATTTCATGGGAGGATTGTTTCAGATGCCCGCATGACAGCGCGAGGCCCCTTTTTGTTTTGACTGAAAATCCAAAGCACTCGCTTTCCTCATGCTGCGCAAACACCTCTTTTTCACCCCCTCACAAACAGGCCTGCTGGGTGGCTTGATGTGTCTGTGTCTGGGCGCGCATGCGGACGGTGTATCGCTTGCGCACCCCCTTTTGCAGCCGTTGACAGAGGTCGAGGTCACCGCCGAGCGCCGCGACGCCTTGGGTACCAGCGACGCGGCGTCGCAAGGTGTGATTCATGCGCAGCAACTGCAAGCCGGTGCGCTGCTGCGCCCGGCCGATGTGCTGGAGCACATCCCCGGCATGGTGGTCACACAACACTCTGGCGACGGCAAGGCCAACCAGTATTTTTTGCGCGGCATCAACCTAGACCATGGCAGCGACTTCGCCACCACCGCCAATGGTGTGCCTGTCAACATGCCCAGCCATGCGCATGGTCAGGGCTACAGCGATTTGAATTTTTTGATCCCTGAGCTGTTACAGCGTGTGGACTACAGCAAGGGGCCGTACTTCGCCGAGCAAGGCGACTTCTCGTCCGCAGGCTCTGCCAACTTTGTCTACCGCACGCGGCTGAGCCAACCCTTTGCAGACCTCACACTGGGTCAACACGGCTATCGGCGGGCACTGAGCGCTGGCTCCAGCCAGATCGGCGGTGACTTGCACTTGCTCAGCGCCATCGAAGTGCTGAACAACAATGGCCCGTGGACCGTGGCCGAGGGTTTGCGCAAACGCAATGCGCTGCTCACGCTGAGTGGCGGCACCACGGCACGTGGCTGGTCCACCAGCTTGACGGCCTACAGCGCACACTGGACAGCCACCGACCAAGTGCCACAACGCTTGATCGACGCAGGCAGTTACCAAGGCCAAGCTTTTGGTCGCTTTGACTCCATGGATGCGAGCGACGGTGGCAGCACCTCACGCAACAGCTTGTCGGGCGAATGGCATGACCGCGACGCTGCACAAGCCACGCACATGAGCTGGTACGCCATGCGCTATGACTTGGACTTGTATTCCAACTTCACCTACCAAACCGCGTCCAATGGCAACGGCAACAGCGACCAGTTTGGGCAACGCGACCAACGCACGTCTTATGGTGCCAAAGCCTCACACGCCTGGTCACTGGAGGGGATGAACCACACCCCCATGGTCAACACGCTTGGCGTGCAGGTGCGGCAAGACCTGATTCGGGTGGGCTTGTTTGACACCACGCAGAGGCGCATCACCCACACCGTGCGCGATGACGCCGTGCGACAACAACAGCTGGGCGTGTACGGGCAAAACGACAGCAGCTGGCACGACACCGTGCGCACCGTGCTGGGTTTGCGTGTGGACCAATTCACCGCCCATGTGGACAGCCGCTTGCAGGCCGAAAACTCGGGCGTCAGCAGCAGCTACCAGGTGTCGCCCAAGCTGTCGCTGATCTTGGGCCCGTGGGCGCAAACCGAAGTGTTTGTCAACGCAGGGCGTGGTTTTCACAGCAACGACGCACGCGGCACCACGGCGGGCACCAACGCAGCGCCTGGCTTGGTCAGCTCTCGCGGCCATGAAGTGGGGCTGCGCAGCCAAGCCACGCCACACTGGCAAACCGCGTTGGCCCTGTGGCGTTTGCGCTTTGACTCAGAGTTGGTCTACGCGGGAGACACAGGCACCACCGAAGCCGGGCGACCCAGCGTGCGCACGGGGCTGGAGTGGAGCAACCACTGGGCACCCAGCGACACCTTCTGGCTGGACGCCAGCATGGCCTGGACACGCCCACGCTACAGCGACAGCGACAGCAGCTCATACAACGCCATACCCAATGCCGTGCGCAAAGTGGCCCATGTCACGGCGGCTGTGCGCCAGTTGGGCCCATGGTCGGGCAGTTGGGGCTTGCGCTACATCGGACCTGCGGCGTTGACCACCGACGCCAGCGTGTCGTCGCGTGCCAACATCACCAGCAACCTGCGCGTGACACGGCGCTTGAGCCCGGCGGTGGACGTGTCGCTCGATGTGCTGAACCTGGCCAACCGACACAACAACGACATTCAATACGCTTACAGCTCGCAGGTGGCGGGCGAGTCGGCGGCCGTCAGCGACACCCACGTGCACCCGGCAGAGCCGCGCAGTGTCAGGCTCAGCACA
>CANCGU010000299.1 GCA_947377705.1 Comamonadaceae bacterium | reverse complement strand
CCGTGGTTGGGTTCGGTCAAGCCAAAGCAACCAATCCACTCGCCCGTGGCGAGCTTGGGCAAGTATTTTTGTTTTTGGGCTTCAGTGCCAAACTCGTTGATGGGCACCATGACCAAAGAGGACTGCACGCTCATCATGGAGCGGTAGCCTGAGTCCACGCGCTCGACTTCGCGGGCCACCAAGCCGTAGCACACGTAGTTCAAACCAGCGCCACCATAGGCTTCAGGGATGGTAGGGCCGAGCAAGCCCAGATCGCCCATTTCGCGGAAGATGGAGGCATCGGTGGTTTCGTGGCGAAAGGCTTCCAGCACGCGTGGGGCCAAGCGTTCTTGGCAATAGGCAGCAGCAGCTTCTTTGACTTGGCGCTCGTCGTCGGTCAGTTGCAGATCGAGCATGAAGGGGTCGTCCCATTTGAACTGGGTCGATGACTTAGACATGAGGACTCCTAGAATTTGACAGATGAAATAACTTATGAGGCTTGACGCAAGAGTTCACGGCCAATGATAAGTTGTTGAATTTGGGTGGTGCCTTCGTAGAGTCGCAACAAGCGCACATCGCGGTAAAAGCGTTCAACGGGGTATTCGTTGATGTAACCTGCCCCACCATGGACTTGCACACCACGGTCAGCCACGCGCCCCACCATTTCGGTACAGAACAACTTGGCGCACGACACACGCATGGACACATCGGGGTCAGACACATGGGCGGGCTTGCCATCAAAACGCTGCGCCACATCTTGCACCAGCGCCCAACCGGCCAACAACTCAGCTTGGCTATCGGCCAACATGGCTTGAATCAGTTGAAACTCGCCAATCGCTTTGCCAAACTGTTTGCGATCGCGTGCATACGCCGTGGCTTCTTCGATGATGCGATGGGCCATGCCACACGACACAGCCGAGATATGCAAGCGGCCACGGTCTAGCACCTTCATGGCAGTTTTAAAGCCTTGGCCTGGCACGCCACCAATGATGTTGGCAGCGGGCACGCGCACGTTTTCTAAAATCACGTCACAGGTTTTGGTGCCGCGCTGACCCATTTTTTTATCGGTCTTGCCCAGTTTGATGCCTGGTAAATCAGACGGCACGATGAACGACGACACACCCCCCGCCCCCGGACCGCCTGTGCGAGCCATCAAGGTAAAGGCACCGGCACGCGGCGCGTTGGTGATGTAACGCTTGGTGCCGTTGAGCACATAGTGATCGCCATCTAAGTCAGCACGGGTTTTGAGCGACGCCGCATCCGAGCCCGCATCCGGCTCCGTCAAGGCGAACGACATGATGAGCTCACCACTGGCCACCTTGGGCAAGATGCTGGCTTTTTGCTCAGGCGTGCCATCCATCAAGATACCTTGCGAACCAATGCCCACGTTGGTGCCAAACACCGAACGAAACGCCAACGAGGTTCGACCAATTTCGTAAGCCACCTGCACTTCTTGGCTCATTGATAACCCAATGCCGCCAAACTCTTCAGGAATCGACAGGCCAAACAAGCCCATCTCTTTCATATCTTCCACGATGTCGGCAGGCACATCGTCATGCTCTTCAAGGTAGTTTTCTGCAGGCACCAAACGCTCTTGGATGAAGCGTTGCAGTGTAGGCAGCAGAATGTCAAAAGATTCTTTGTCGAGAGCCATGAAGCGTTTTCCTAAAAGCGTAATGAAAGGTCAGCAATGCTGGAAAGTGGGTTTATCTAGACAGTGGCGTTGCACATCGACATGGGCTTTCAGTCATTTGAAGTCGGCCGCCGTGCCCACCACACTTGCTGCGGAGGACGCAACGCATCAAGCAGTTTGATCACGCAAAATTTCGCGCAATTTAAATTTCTGAATCTTTCCTGAAGGTGTAGACGGCATGGCATCACGAATTTCCAGTTTTTCTGGGATGTATTGCAATGCGATCTTTTGTGATTTGAGGTAATCCACCAAACTCGGCAAATCCAAACTTTGCCCTGGTTTGAGCACCACCACTGCACACGCACGCTCACCCAAACGTTCATCTGGGTAGGCCACGATGGCAGCCATGGCAATGGCTGGATGGCGATACAACAGCGACTCAATTTCCACCACAGGAATGTTCTCGCCGCCCCGGATGATCACGTCTTTGCTGCGGCCCGTGATGCGCACATAACCTTGTGCATCAAGGCGTGCCAAATCGCCCGTGTCAAACCAACCGTCAGCGTCAGTGCTGTTGAGGTGGGCACGTTTCAAATACCCGCCAAAGTTTGAGCACGAACGCACATACAGCTTGCCTGCCTCACCCACGGGCAGCGCCACGCCATCGTCATTCACCACTTTGAGTTCAACCCCCGGTAGCGGCAACCCATCGGTGGTGAAGGCACGCGCGTCGGGGTCATCGAGTTCAATCAAAGTCACGGCACCGTTTTCGGTCATGCCCCAAGCCGACACAATCTTGGTGCCCAAGACGCTGCGGGCTTGCTCAACCAAGGGGCCAGGAATGGGTGCACCAGCGCACAAGAAGGTACGCAAGGTAGGCACTTTATTGCCAGACTCTTCCACGTTTTTGGCCAAGTCGGTCAGAAACGGGGTGGAGGCCATGGTGAAGGTCGCGCTTTCGCTGCGAATCAAATCAATGGCACGCAAAGGTTCCCACACATCGAGCAGCACGGCGCTGGACTTGAGCATGATGGGCATCATCAAACCATACATAAAGCCGGTTTGGTGCGCCATGGGCGACGCCATCAGCACCACATCATTGGCATCGAGGTGCAAACGTGCGGCATAGGGAATGATGTTGGCCATCACCGTGTTGGCGGTGTGCATCACACCTTTGGGCTCACCCGTGGTGCCGGAGGTGTAAATGAGTTGGGTCACATCGTCTGGGCCTGGGCGGTGTTGGGTCAGCAACGCTTGGGCATTGCTTTCTTTTTCCCATGCAGGACCGCTGAGCAAGGCTTCAAAACTGTTGCTGCCCGTGCCATTGACCACCACCACATGCTTCAAGTCAGGCAAGGTGGGCTTGATCTCGTTGACCATCTTTTCGTAATCAAAGCCACGGAAAGTTTGTGGAATGATGAGCACCTTGGCTTCGCCATGCTTGAGCATGAATGACAACTCCCGCTCACGGAAGATGTGCATCAAAGGGTTCATCACCGCGCCGATGCGTGAGCATGCCAAATAGGTGACCGTGAACTGCCACCAGTTGGGCAACTGGCAGGCCACGATGTCGTTTT
>CANCGU010000298.1 GCA_947377705.1 Comamonadaceae bacterium | reverse complement strand
AGTGATACCGAAATTGAAACGTATTTGCGCGCCGAAGAACCGTACGACTGCGCCGGCAGCGCCAAGAGCGAAGGCCTCGGCATTGCCCTGCTCGACGCCATCGACAACGACGACCCCACCGCCTTGATTGGCCTGCCCATGATTCGCACCGCTCGCTTGCTGCGCGCAGCGGGCATTGACCTGCTGGGAGCCATGAAGTCATGACCGCCACAACCCAAAAAGGCACGCTCTACCTCGTGCCCACGCCACTTGATTTTGGTTGTGACACCCCAGCCCCCATCACCGATGTGCTGCCGCAAGAAACCTTGCGCGTGGCGGCGGGCGTGACGCACTGGATCACCGAGAACGCCAAAAGCACACGCGCCTTTTTAAAGCGCGTGGATGCCCATGTGCCGCTGACCAAAACCATTCAAGAAAACACCATCACCGAGCTGCCCCGCGAGGTCCACAAAAAGGGCGACCACACCGGTGACTTTGACGCCAAGCCCTTGCTCAAAGTCGCCCTAGCGGGCCACGATGTGGGTTTGGTCAGCGAAGCCGGCATGCCTGCGGTGGCCGACCCCGGCTCGTCCGTCGTGCGTGCGGCACATGAGTTGGGCATTCGCGTCGTCCCGCTCGTCGGCCCCGTGTCGCTGCTGCTGGCCTTGGCCGCCAGTGGGTTGAACGGCCAAAACTTTGCGTTTGTGGGCTACTTGCCGCAAGACGGCGCGGCGCGCACGCAGCGTTTGCGGGAACTAGAAAACCTCGCCGCCAAGCATGGACAAACCCAAATGTTCATTGAGACACCCTACCGCAACCAAGCCTTGTGGGATGCCCTGGTAAATGGCTTGCAAGGCAACACCCGCTTGGCCCGCGCCAGCGGTTTGACCATGACCGGCATGCAAGTGCAGTGCAAAACCGTTCAGGCGTGGCGCAGTGCGGGTAAGGCGCAAATTTCGGGTGAGCCGACCGTGTTTTTGATTGGCAAATAAAAACGAACGCAGGCTTCAGCGCACCACAGGCATGGTTTGCAAGGCACGCACCGCGCCTTCACCTATCGCCGCACCAAAGCGCTTGGCCAAACGTTCTGCCACGTTGTCATGGCGGGTGTAGTCGATGATGTCTTCGGCTTTCACAATTTCACGGGCCACGTAGTCCAAATTACCCAAACCATCGGCCAAGCCCAATTCCACAGCTTGTTCGCCGCTCCAAAACAAACCACTAAATAGCTCAGGAGTTTCTTTCAAGCGTTTGCCGCGGCCTTCGCGTACGACTTGGATGAATTGTTGGTGAATTTGATCCAGCAAGGTTTGTGCGTGGGCACGTTGGGGTTTCGTTTGAGGGCTGAAGGGGTCTAAGAACCCTTTGTTCACGCCCGCCGTCATCAAACGGCGCTCCACACCCAACTTGTCCATCAACCCGGTGAAGCCAAAACCATCCATCAGCACGCCGATGCTGCCCACGATGCTGGCTTTGTCCACATAAATTTCGTCAGCAGCCACGGCAATGTAGTAAGCCGCTGAAGCACACGACTCTTCCACCACGGCGTACACCGGCTTTTTGTGCTTTTCTTTCAAACGGCGAATTTCATCGTTGATGATGCCCGCTTGCACAGGGCTGCCACCGGGCGAATTGATTTGCAAGACGATGGCTTGCGAACCCTCATCTTCAAACGCAGCACGCAAAGCCGTGACCACCCACTCGGCGCTGGCATCTGCGCCATCGGCGATTTCGCCTTTGATGGCCACAACCGCCGTGTGTGGCTGACTCGGATTGCTACCGCCCACACCCCCTTTGTGCAACCCCGTCCACAGCACCACTGCGGCAAAAGCAAGCCACGCCATGCGAAAAAAGATGCGCCAGCGACGGCTGGCACGCTGTTCCACCAACGTCGCGAATGCCAAACGCTCCAAGGTGTCGCGCTCCCACACAGTTTTGTGGCTGGGAGTTTCAGAGTTTGCGTGATGTTCAGACATATCGGTAGGTTTTCACAAATTAATCTAGAAATTCAAAAGGTTTCAAGTTGTACGCAGTATGCCAGTGGACCACGCCATCGGTTTCGCTCAGCGCGATCTTCACCAAGCCACCTCGACAAGGCCCGCCAGCGCATTCGCCAGTGTCGGGCGCGTATTCCGCCCCGTGCGTGGCGCACAACAACCAGCGGCCACTGGCATCAAAAAACTGGTCAGGCTGGTAGTCCATCTCCATCGCCACATGGGTGCATCGGTTCAGATAAGCGTGCGGCTGGCCTTCAAACCGAATGGCAAACGCACGACAAGTTTGACCCGCGTAAACCACATCAAATGGAACGGCACGGCCTCCTTCGGCCAAGTCGGCACTGTTGCACAAGGGCATGGTTTGGGATGCAAAGTCAGACATGGCGATCAGGCATGGGCCAACAACCAGTCGTGCAACTCCTTCACAGAGTGCGCGATGAAACGTGGATTCAAAGGTTCAAACTGACCGTGGTCGTGCGCACCGTAACTCACGCCCACACTGGCGCAGCCCGCATTCACGGCCATTTGCAGGTCATGCGTGGTGTCACCAATCATCAGGGTGCGCTCGGGGTCAACACCAAATTCGCGCATCAACTCATGCAACATGCGTGGGTGGGGTTTGCCTGCGGTTTCGTCGGCCGTGCGCGAGCCATCAAAGACCCCCTGCAACTCCGACGTGTGCAAAGCCTCGTCCAAACCACGGCGGCTTTTGCCAGTGGCCACCGTCAGCCAGTGATGGCGTTCGCGCAGCGCGGCCAACAACGGCAACACGCCGTGGAACAAAGCAATGTCGTTGGCGTGCTGCATGTAGTGAAAGCGGTAACGCTCGCCCAACAACGGATATTTGTCTTGCGGCACATCGGGGGCAGCGTGCGCCAAAGCTTGCATGAGCGCCATGCCAATCACATACGAGGCAGCCTCATCCGAGGGCTTGGCCCCACCCACATCCACCACCGCCAACTGAATACAGCGGGTGATGATTTGCGTAGAGTCAAACAGCGTGCCATCCCAATCGAAGGCAATCAAATCAAACTGGCGTGGGCGCATGGCTTAAACGTCGAGGTGAGGTTGAATGATCGGCGGCGGCACCGAGTCCACAAAGTTTTTCAACTCGGGTGGCAAGGGCGCTTGCAAAGTCACCAACCTCCCGCTTTGCGGATGCTGGAACTTGAGCTGCCATGCATGCAAAAACATGCGCTTGAGGCCCATCTTCTGC
>CANCGU010000297.1 GCA_947377705.1 Comamonadaceae bacterium | reverse complement strand
AAGCTAAACCGTGCAATTTCTTGGCGGCGTCGATGGCGAAATAGGTCAGCACGCCATCTGCGCCCGCGCGTTTGAAGGCGAGCAAGCTTTCCATCATCACGGCGTCGTGGTCGAGCCAGCCGTTTTGAGCGGCTGCTTTGAGCATGGCGTATTCGCCGCTGACTTGATAGGCGAAGGTGGGTACTTTGAACTCGTCTTTCACGCGGCGCACCACGTCGAGGTAGGGCATGCCGGGTTTGACCATCACCATGTCGGCGCCTTCGGCGATGTCTATCGCAACTTCACGCAAGGCTTCGTCGGTGTTGCCGGGGTCCATTTGGTAGACCTTTTTGTCGCTCTTGCCTAGGTTGGCGGCAGAGCCGACGGCGTCACGGAAGGGGCCGTAGAACGCGCTGGCGTATTTGGCGCTGTAGGCCATGATGCGGGTGTGAATGAGGCCTTTGGCTTCAAGTGCTCGACGAATGGCACCAATGCGGCCATCCATCATGTCGCTGGGGGCCACGATGTCGACGCCAGCGTTGGCTTGCGTCATGGCTTGTCGAACCAGTATGTCGGTGGTTTCGTCGTTGAGGATGTAGCCGGTTTCATCTAATAAGCCATCTTGACCATGGCTGGTGAAGGGGTCGAGTGCTACGTCGGTCATCACACCTAATTCGGGGAATCGCTTTTTCAGTTCACGCACCACATGCGGCACGAGACCGTCGGGGTTGGTGGCTTCGATGCCATCGGGTGTTTTGAGCTGGCTGCTGATGACCGGGAATAAGGCCATGACGGGGATGCCAAGCTTGACGCATTGTTCGGCAACCGGCAGCAATAAATCAAGGCTCAAGCGCTCCACCCCGGGCATAGAGGCCACGGCTTCACGGCGGTTTTCACCTTCGAGCACAAAGACCGGGTAAATCAAATCGTTCACGCTTAAGGCGTGTTCACGGACCAAGCGGCGTGTGAAGTCGTCATGGCGCAGACGGCGAGGGCGGTTGGCGGGGAAGGGGGCGAATGGGTGTTGCATAGGCGAAATTGTGCCTGTTTGTCGGTGTCGCTTAGGCGAAACGCGCCGCGGGCCTTTTTGGCGCGGCTAAACTGCAGCCATGCTTTGGATTAAATCGTTTCACATCATCTTCGTCGCCAGCTGGTTTGCGGGCTTGTTTTATTTGCCTCGAATTTTTGTGAATTTGGCGCAAGTTGCACCTGAGTCCGAGGCAGAAGAGGCGCGTTTGCTTCTGATGGCGCGCAAGTTGATGCGCTTCACCACCTTGTTGATGATTCCTGCGGTGGGCCTAGGCTTGTGGCTCTGGCTGGGTGTCGGGATTGGCATGGGCCCCGGTAATGGTTGGATGCACGCCAAGCTGACCATCGTGCTGTTGGCGTTGGGCTATCACCATGGTTGCGGGGTGTTTTTGCGCAAGTTTGAAGCACGCACCAACACCCGTGGCCATGTTTGGTATCGCTGGTTCAATGAGATTCCGGTGGTTTTGCTGACGATTGCTGTGATCTTGGTGGTGGTCAAGCCGTTTTAAAACCTGGGTTGGCCCATGCGCAAAACCTCCGCTTGGCCCCTGTCGCAAATTTGCGTGGCGCTCATCGTCTACGCCAGCCTTTACCCGTTTGACCATTGGCGCGACCAAGACCTCGCGCCTTGGTCCTTCTTGACAGCCCCTTGGCCCAAGTACTGGCTTGGGTTTGATGTGGTGTCTAACGTGTTGGGCTATGCGCCGTTGGGGTTTTTCTTGACCTTGAGTGCCATGCGCATGGGCTGGCGCACGCGTGTGGTCACGGTGGCCACGTTGGCCGCGGCAGCCTTGTCGTTGGCCATGGAAGGTTTACAAAGTTATTTGCCAGCGCGCGTGCCTTCGTTGCCTGATTTTTTACTCAACACCTTGGGTGCATGGTTGGGCGCGGGATTGGCCAGCTCTTTGGAGCATCTAGGCTTGTTGCGCCGTTGGAGCCAATTTCGTGAGCGCTGGTTTGTGCGTGACGCTTACATGGCCTTGGTGTTGATGGCCATTTGGCCTGCGGCGTTGTTGTTTCCGGTGGCGGTGCCATTGGGTTTGGGTCAAGTGTGGGAGCGCGTGGAAGATGCACTCACCAGTGCGTTTGAGGCCACGCCCTTTGAAGATTGGATTCCCTTGCGGGCCTTCGAGCTTGAACCGCTGTTGCCCGGCGCGGAGTTGCTGTGCGTCATGTTGGGTTTGCTGGTGCCTTGTTTGCTCGGCTTTGGCGTGATTCGCCAAGCCGGACAACGGTTTCTCTATGTGCTGGCCGTGCTTGGCATGGCTTTGGGGGTGAGCGCTTTGTCAGCCACGCTGAGCTACGGCCCTGTGCACGCCTGGACGTGGTTGGATTTGCCGGTGATGTTGGGAATGATTTTTGGTTGCGTGGTGGCTTTGTTGTTTTTGCCGCTTTCTGCCCGCACAGCGTGGACGTTTTTGTTGCTGGCAGTGCTGGTGCAACAAAGCGTGCTGAACCAATCGCCCGAGAGTGCCTATTTCGCGCAAACCCTGCAAACCTGGGAGCAGGGGCGTTTCATCCGCTTCAATGGCTTGGTGCAATGGCTGGGTTGGCTTTGGCCCTATGCTGTGCTGGTGCTGGCTTTGGTGCGTTTGTCGCGAGAGCGCAGCACGCAAAACTAGAATCTCTTCATGACTCAAACCTCTTATTACAAGCACCACATTTTTTTCTGCCTGAATCAGCGTGATAACGGCCAAGATTGCTGCGCCAACCACGGCGCGCATGAAGCCTTTGACCATTGCAAAGCGCAAGTCAAAGCGGCGGGTTTGGCAGGTCCCGGTGGCGTACGCGTGAACAAGGCGGGCTGCTTAGACCGTTGCGCAGGTGGCCCCGTGGCTGTGGTGTATCCAGAAGGCGTTTGGTACACCGTGATGGACAAGAGTGATGTGAATGAAATCGTTGAAAGTCACTTGAAAAATGGCCAAGTGGTCGATCGCTTGGTGGTGCCTGCCAGCGTGGGACGTTGAGACGTACATGAATTCGCAAACTCAAAAAATGACCCTGCAAGGCGAAGCCGGCGTCATCGAAGCTTTGCGTGACGAGCCTGAAGGCGTGTCGCGTGGCGTGGCGATCGTGGCGCACCCACACCCACTTTTTGGCGGCACGATGGACAACAAAGTGGTGCAAACACTGGCGCGAGCGTTTGTTCAGTGCGGCTGGACGGTGGTGCGCTTTAACTTCCGTGGCGTGGGG